>JAJYXS010000079.1:0-19153 GCA_021801615.1 Actinomycetes bacterium | reverse complement strand
GCCCGCCGACGGAAAGCGCTGCGACCACGACGAAGACCAGCGCGAGGATGAGCGCGGCGCCGCATTCACCGCGAACGCGCTCGCCCGCGCTCGCTGCCGCGAGCCGTCCCGTTCCGGCTCGGCCGATCCGTCGACTCGCCGTCATACGGCCACCGAGGCATTTGTTGTGGCCGGCTGGAGGGCCACAGGCGTCGTTGTGCTGACCGATGTCTCCGCAGAGGGGAAGTGGCTCGGGCTCGCAGTCCCTGCTGCGACGCTCGCCTTCGCGTACGTGATCGTGAGGGTCTGTCCGGCTGTCAGCGTGACCCCGGTCACCTCGATGAGCCTCGATGTCGATCCGATCACGACGGAGTCGGAACCGGTGCCGCCTGCAGCGCTGCAGAACCCAGCTGTTGCCTTCTTGGCGGGTGTGGCCTGAGGGGCCGTCCAGCCCGTCGGCACCGTGATCGTGACCTCGCCGGCCTTCGTCCCAGGGGTCTTCGTGGTCCCGTTTGTTGTGAACGCGGCGGGCGTGTAGGTGAACGTCAACGTCGTCGGCGACGACGGCGTGACGGATGGCGGCTGGACCGTCATCTTGCCGGACCCGTCGGGCGCGTAGACGCCGGCGCTGCCGCTCCCGGACTTGGGCGTGTCGTACGCGTCACCCGGGTATGTCGCCGTCGCGATGTACGTGCCGAATGTGCTCGACGGCGTCACCTGCACCTTGCAGGTGTACGTCTCCGAATTACCCGCGCCTGTCGCCTGTGACGTCGACGCGCACGGGTGGCGGGTCGCGTTCGGGTAGGCGACTGTCCAGGTGACCGGCTGTGACGGGTGCAGCGGATCGCTGGCTGACGGCGTCACCGTTGCCGTGAAGACCAGTGTCGTACTTCCTGCGGTCGGGCGCGCGACGTTCGTGCCGTTCACCACGACGCCCGGCGTCTGCCGCGGGACGGCTGTGTAGGCGGGGTCCCGGATCGTGACTGTCAGGTGGTCGGACACATGACCGGGCCCGGTCGCGACCACCTCCAGCTGCTGCAGACCCTCGCGTGCGGTCGTGCTCGTGCACGGCGAGGTGAACGTCTCTGTGCGGGGTGTCCAGCACTTCACGGCGGCGATCCCGAGCGTGTAGCCGACGTCTGGAGGTGTCGCGAGCCGAGTGCCGGTCGCCGTGACGGTGAAGTCCGCAAGGGAGGCCACCTGATCTCCTCGGGCCGTCACGATGATCGGGTAGGCGTGTGTCGGCGGCAGTGTCGGCACGGTGAAGGTGATCCGGGCGTTGCCATTCGGGTCCGGGCCGGAGGACTTCGGGCTCGGTGTGGGCACGAGTGTGACGACGGGTCCGATGTCGACGTGGAATGTGGCGAGCGGGATCGGCGGTGTGGCATGGAAGCCCGTGACGAAGACGGTGACCGGCGTCCCGCTCGGCCCGCTGAGCGTCGACGGGTCGCTCATCAGGTGGTAGCTGTCGCTCTGCGCAGCGGCCTGGTAGCCGATCGTGAGCGGCTCGCCGTCGGTGACCTCCCCGGCTGTCACCGCGACGGAGAGCGTGGCGGTGTGGTGGGTCGTTGTCTCCGCGGTGATCACCGTTGTCGCCGGGATGCCAGCCCCGGATATGCCGTAGCCGACGTAGGACACCGGGCCGGCGAACAGCGCGGAGGTGGCCTTCGTCCCGCTCAATGTGCCCGGCGCGGTCGGGGGCGACGTCTCCAACTGGGATTTCGCGGTCTCCGCGAAGCTCTTGAGCATGGTGTCGATGAGGGCGAGGTCCCGGTGCTCGCTCGCTCCCCCGATCGTCTCGAGCAGCATGCCCATGAGGGGGACCGCCGTCAGCCCGATGATCACCACCGCGATCAGCACCTCGATCAGCGTGTCACCGGCGTCGTCCCGACTCCGAGACCCCAATCCTCGCCAGCGCATCCGTCAGAACCCCGTGATGTAGATCGTGCTGTCGACCGCGCGGAAGTCCTTCGCGACGATCGCCCCGATCGGGGTGTTGGATGTCACCTGGTCACCTCTGACCGTGACGGTGGCGCCAGGTGCGTACAGGATCCCGGTAACCGTCAACGCTCCATGTCCGACGGCGACCATTGTTCCTGTGTCGCCCTTGTTCTGCCAGAACCACAGGCTTGCGTAGGCACCTGTCAAGGTATTGCGCAGGTCGACGGTGCCGTTGTCGTGGAACGTCTCTGTGCACTGGGTGGCCCATGGATCGACGTGGTTCCCACCTCGGTGCGCGTTGCACGGCAGGTAGATGAGCACGCCTTTGCCCGCTGTGGTTGTGGCCATCTCCAGCGTCGCGTTGCCCCCGACCGTGATGCCTGTGTCGAACTCGTAGATCCCCGGCTCGAGCTTCAGCACCTTCCCGCTTCCGCTGATTGTGACCGCGCCGTGTGTCCCCGAGCAGTGCTCGTACTGCCCTGGGGCGAGCGTCGCCGAGCCCGTCGGGCAGGGCTGCACCCCTTCCGGCGGCGGGTCTGCCAGTCGGGCAAGGGGATCCGGGACGACTGCGTGCGGCACTGTCCAGGGCTTCGGCGGCTCGATGCTTGTCGGCGGACAGGACGCTCCGGAGACCGTGCAAGGTGTCTGCGTCGCGATGATCTTCGTTGCACTGAACGTGATCTTTGACTTCGGGCATGTGTTCTTGATGTCGAAGTACCCCTGGTTCAGGACGGCGTCGCCGAGGACCGTGATGGAGGTGGCGTGCCCGCATGCTTGCTCGCTCACGACGCCGCCTGTGCCCAGCGCGAGGAGCGGAGGAAGCGAGCATGTCGTGCCGCACGGGCCGACGGAGCCCGGGCCCAGCCCGCCGGCCGTGTTGGTCACCCTGGGCGCGCCGGTGAGGTCGTAGTCGTACTTGCCAGAGGGCTGGGTGATCGCGAGCGTCACGGTGCGCACCCGCTGCGCCTGGATCCAGCCGTTCGAAGCCGCGGTGGCACATGTGGACGGCGATGGTGTGGAGGAGGCCACGCACGAGAGCTGCGCGGAGGTGAACGGGCTCAGGAAGTCGGTGGACGTGGTGGAGGTCACTGTCTGCTTCCGGGAGCCGCCAGCGGGTGTGGGGAGCGTCTTGCACAAAAATCGCGTGAGCTCCGGCTCTACGACGAACCTGAATGTCGTCACGGTGGCGAGAGACGTCGACAAGGTGACCGAGTTCCGGGTCGGCGACACCGAGCGGATGGTGGTCCCGGCGGGGATCACCGTCCCGCTGACTGTGCTCGCCTGCGCCACCGCGTCGCCGGCCTCGCCCGGGCTGAACATGGCGGTCGTCGCCGTGAGGGTGTCGCCCGAGATCGAGCCCGTGCCGAGGGCGTACTGCGTTCTCCAGTAGGAGACGACCGTCTCGTATGTGAGGGCGTCGGTCGTGCTCGGCCACGCGAAGCTGACCAGCAGCGATGTACCGGTCCCGCACACGCTCGCGCCGGCGCTCGACTTCCAAGGCGTGGTCGGCGGTGCTTTGTCCGTGGTGAGGTACAGCGCGCTCTCGACGTCCCGCACGAAGTACGTGGAGGTCACCTGGGAGTCGACCGAGTCAGAGATCTTCGTCGACAGGCCGCTCTGGTCCTGCAACGTCACGAAGATCGCGAACGCGATCGCCCCCATGATGAGGGGCAGGATGACGAGCGCGACGACGAGCTCGATGAGGGTGAAGCCGTCGTCGCCAGCGTCGCGCAGCCGGCGCAGCGCGCCGGGCGTGCGGCACGAGAGGAAGCGCCGGAGCGCCTCAGGTGGAAGAGACACGCGGGGGCGCTCCTCGGTCGCTGGCGGCACTCGTCGTCCCGTCGGCGTCGCGGTCGCCCGCGCCACCCGCGCCCGCTGCTCCATCAACGGACCTCCCCGCCGTCATCGCGGCTGCGAGCGCGAAGTGGTCGGGCATCTTCTTCTCGACTTCCTTCGGGAACATGCTCACGCCGAGGGCTTCCTCGTAGTCGATGACGTCGTCCTGGACGAGCTTCGAGAGCGCCATCTCGAGCGTCTGCATGCCCTCGGACTGGTGGGTGGTGATCACGTTGCGCAGCTGGCGGGTCTTCCCCTCGCGCACGAGGTTCCGCACGGCGTGGTTGGCAGTCAGCACCTCGTAGGCGGCGACGAGGCCTCCCTCCTTGCGGCGCACGAGACGCTGGTAGATCACCCCCTCGAGCACGGCGGAGAGCTGGACCTGGATCTGGTCCCGCCGGTCGGAGGGGAAGATGTCGACGATCCGGTCGAGCGCCTGCGCCGAGTCGTTCGTGTGCAGCGTCGCGAAGACCAGGTGGCCCGTCTCGGCGATGGTGATGGCCGTCGCGATCGACTCGAGGTCGCGCATCTCGCCGACGAGCAGCACGTCGGGGTCCTCCCGGAGCACCGAGCGGAGCGCCCGGTGGAAGGAGTGGGTGTCGCTGCCGACCTCGCGCTGGGAGACCGCCGAGAGGTGGTTCCGGTGGACGTACTCGATGGGGTCCTCGATCGTGACGATGTGGCACTGCCGGTTCTTGTTGATCCAGTCGATCATCGCGGCGAGCGAGGTCGACTTGCCCGAGCCGGTCGGTCCGGTCACGACGACGAAGCCCATCGGGAGCGAGACCAGCTGCTCGACGACGTCCGGGAGCCCGAGCTCGTCGAACGTGGGGATCTCGTAGGGGATCATCCGGAGCGCGAGCGAGCAGGTCTCGCGCTGATGGAACGCATTGCAGCGCAACCGGGCCCGGTCCTTCCAGGAGAACGCGAAGTCGATCTCGCGCTCCTCGACGAAGCGCTCGACGAGGTGCTCGCCGATCACCTCGTGCACAAGCTCCTCCACGCGCTCGGGCGTCAGCTCGACGCCACCGGTGACCGGCCGCATGTGCCCGTCGACGCGGATCATCGCCGGGGTGTCCGCGCTGAGCAGGAGGTCCGTCCCCCTGGCGTCCCAGAGCTCCTCGAGCCAGGGGTCGATCCCCTCGATGTGCCTGACGGTGGCCTCTCGCATCCCCGTGCCCTCCGCTTCGCGTCCGCCAGCGCTTCCCATTCCCCTGCGTCCGGCCCCCGGTCCGAACGTGCCTGCAGAAGTCTCGCAGACAGATGCCACCGATCCCGCTACTGATTCTCAACAGCTGATCAACTTTTCGGCTGCACTGTGCGCTCGATCCGAGAGGAGCGCGCCGTCCGAAGGCCGTTCCTGCGCGCTGCAGGGCTAGCGCGCCCGGCGCCAGCACTCCTCGCCGCGCCAGTGGCAGCGTCGCCCCTGGTCACCGAGGATCCCCCGCGTCGTCACTGCCCACGGGTAGCTTCGGCTGCGAAGAAGGGCCCTCGGGGAAGAGAAGAAGAGAACAATGGCCCCCGGGAAGAGGCCCCCGGGAAGAGGCCCTCGGGAAGAGGCCCCCGGGGAGAGGCCCTCGGGAAGAGGAGGCTGGGCGTCGATGATCCATGAGCTCGACCTCGAGGTGGTCGAGGGGTGCTTCGATCGGCCGACGCTCGCGAGGGCCAGGGCGTACGTCTCGAACGGCGCCGTGCTCTGCGCGGACTGGGACCCCGACGGCGAGCGTGTCAGCGGGTCGGTCCGGGGCAGCGGCGCGCTGCCCTACGAGGTCACGGTCGACCTCGAGCGAACGCGGAACGGTCGGCTCGTGTCGGTGGACGGCGAGTGCACCTGCCCGGTCGGCTCCGACTGCACGCACGCGGCCGCGCTGCTGCTCTCGACGCTCCAGCGCCCGGAGCCGCACGCGACCACCCCGTTGCCGATCCCGGCGCTCGGGACCTCGGGCACCGCCGCGACGCCCCGACCGGAGGGACCCGGCGGCTCACCGGACCTCGTGATCTGGGACGCGTTCGTCGACGCCTTCGTCGGCGCGGGCGCCATCGGTCGCGACGCTCCTCGCATCGACGCGCCGGCGACGGTCGCGTTGCAGTTCGAGCTGGTCACCGTCGCCGCCGGGAGGGGTGCGCCGGCGTCGCTCGAGTCCCAAGTGGACGGTCCGAGCCGGCGCATCCGGGTCCACCCCGTGGTCCCGGGAGGCTCGGGGAACTGGGTGCGCTCAGGGGTCTCCTGGCGGACAGTCGACTACCTCGCGTTGGGCTGGGGCAGGTTGCGGTGCTCGGCCACGCAGCTCCGGGTGCTGAAGGAGCTGCGGGCGGTCACCACCGCCGGCGCGTCGCGCACCTCTCCTTACGCTTCCGCCGAGGAGGTGTGGCTCGACGCCGTCGACAGCAGGCGCATCTGGGACCTGCTCGCCGAGGCGGAGGACTCGGGGATCCCGCTCGTCGGCGCGTCCCGCCGGGCGCTGCGGATCACCCTCCACCGCCTCGAAGCGCAGCTCTCCTTCGACGCGAGCGCCTGGCCGGACGCGGGGGGAGCCGGGCTCAGCTTCCGCCCCCGGCTCACGGTGGGCATCCTCGCCGTCCCGCTCGGCCGCGCCGGTTGCCAGCCGATCGGCACGCCTCCCCACGGCATCGCCTGGTGGGACCCTCCGGAGGCCGCGTCACCCAACGCGCCAGGCGCGCTCTCCTTCGCCCGCCTCCCCGCGCTGCCCACAGCGCCGTGGGCGGCCCTCCTCTCCGGCGCGCAGGTCGTCGTGCCGGAGGAGGACCGGGAGCGCTTCTTCCACGCGGTGTACCCACGCCTGTCCAGGCACGTGCGCATCGAGTCCGCCGACGGGACCGTCGAGCTCCCCGAGCTCCCCGAGGAGTCCTTGATCCTCACACTGCGCCACGGCGAGGACCACCGCCTGGAGCTCACGTGGTGGACGGGCGTGCCGGGGACCGACTGGCGGGAGGTGCTGGAGGACCCCCAACGCGCCGTGCACGGCGGTCCGGCCGCACGGGCCGCCTCCGCCTGGAGGCAGGTGCTCGAGCACCCGGCGGGCCGGCACCTCGCGCCGCTGGGCGACCGGCTCGAGCCACAGGTCTCGTTGCAGGGGATGGACACCGTTCGCTTCCTCACCGACGTGCTGCCCGACCTCGAAGCAATCCCGGGCCTCGTCGTCGAGCACACAGGGGAGCACCCGAGGTACCGCGAGGCCCCGGAGGCGCCCACCGTCACCCTCTGCGAGACCAGCGACCCTGGCCAGGACTGGTTCGACCTCACCGTCGAGGTGCGCGTCGGCGGCGAGCAGGTGCCCTTCGTCGAGCTGTTCACCGCGCTCGCGACCGGCCAATCCCACATGATCCTGCCCTCGGGCACCTACTTCTCCCTCGAGGACCCGGCCCTGCGGGAGCTCGCCCAGCTGATCGAGGAGGCGAGGGCGCTCCACGGCGCCGACGGCGACCGCATCCGGGTCACCCGCTACCAGGCCAGCCTGTGGACGGACCTCGAGCGCCTTGGCGTGCTGTCCGCCCAGGCCTCCGAGTGGGAGCGCTCGGTGCGGGCGCTCGCCACAGCCTCGGACCGGACCGTGCACCCGGTCCCCGCAGGTCTCGACGCGTGCCTGCGCCCCTACCAGCAGGTCGGCTTCGACTGGCTCGTGTTCCTCTACGAGCTCGGGCTCGGGGGCATCCTCGCCGACGACATGGGGCTCGGAAAGACGCTCCAGGTGCTGGCGCTCATCTGCCACCTCCGCGAAAAGGACGAGCGGGGCCCAGGTGGGAAGGAGAGCCAGCGGGGCGCGCAGGGTGAGCCGAGCGGTCAGGACGCACAGGGCCAGGGGGGCGAGCAGGGTGAGCCGAGCGGTCAGGACGCACAGGGCCGGGGGGGCGAGCAGGGAGGATGCGACGTGCCGTTCCTCGTGGTCGCGCCGACCAGCGTCGTGGGGACGTGGGCCAGCGAGTGCCGCAAGTTCGCCCCACGGCTCCGTATCGAGACCGTGAACGCCACCTCTCGGCGGCGGGACCGCACCTTGTTCGACATCGCAGCCCGAGCGGACGTGGTGGTCACCTCCTACGCGCTCTTCCGCCTGGAGTACGACGACTACGAGAAGCAGCAGTGGGCCGGTCTCGTCCTCGACGAGGCGCAGTTCGTGAAGAACGTGCACTCCCACGGGTACCAGCGGGCCAAGACGCTCCCGGTCCGCTTCAAGCTGGCGATGACCGGCACCCCGATGGAGAACCACCTGATGGAGCTGTGGGCGCTGCTGTCGATCACCTCGCCGGGCTTGCTCGGCGGCGCGGAGCGGTTCAACGAGTACTACCGCCAGCCGATCGAGCGACGCGCCGACGAGGACAAGCTGGCCCTGCTGCGGCGCAGGATCAAGCCGCTGCTGCTGCGCAGGTCCAAGGAGCAGGTGGCCCAGGACCTCCCCGCGAAGCAGGAGCAGGTGGTCGAGCTCGAGCTCGGACCCCAGCACCGCAAGCTGTACCAGACCTACCTCCAGCGCGAGCGCCAGAAGGTCCTCGGGCTGCTCGACAACGTCCAGCGGAACCGCTTCCAGATCCTCCAGTCCCTCACGGTGCTGCGCCAGGCGTCCCTCAGCGCCGGCCTGGTCGACCCGGCTCGCCAGAGGGTTCCCTCGACCAAGCTGGACGCGCTCATGGAGATGTTGGAGGAGGTCGTTGCCGACGGCCACCGGGTCCTCGTGTTCAGCCAGTTCACCCGTTTCCTGTCCATGGCGCGCGAGCGCGTACGGGCGGCGGGCATCCCCCACTGCTACCTCGACGGACGCACCACGCGCCGGACAGCCGTGCTCTCGGAGTTCCGCTCGGGCGAGGTCCCCGTCTTCCTCATCAGCCTGAAGGCCGGAGGGTTCGGTCTGAACCTCACCGAGGCCGACTACTGCATCCTGCTCGACCCCTGGTGGAACCCGGCGACCGAGGCCCAGGCGGTCGACCGGGTGCACCGGATGGGCCAGACGAGGCACGTGATGGTCTACCGGCTCGTCGCGAAGGGGACGATCGAAGAGAAGGTGATGGCGCTGAAGGCGAAGAAGGCCGCGCTGTTCTCGAGCGTCATCGACAGCGGCGGGTTCGAGTCCGGAGCGCTCACCGCAGCCGAGATCAGAGGCCTCCTGGACTGACCCCGGACCCCGGGGGTCGGGGATCTGGGATCAGGGTCCGGGGCAGGGCGAGTCGGGCCCGGGGCAGGGCGAGTCGGGCCCGGGGCAGGGCGAGTCGGGCCCGGGGCTCGGGATCAGTCCGCAGGGCGGAGAGGCCGGTAGACGGGCTGCCACATCGCCTCTACCACCGCGTCGTGGAACGTCCCCTCGTCCCGGCGGGCGACGCCGTCCTTCACGGCCGCGCGGGCCACGGCGGCCGCGACGGCCGCAGAGGTCTGGCGGAGGGTGTCGACCGGGGGGAGGATCGACGCCCCTGGGCGCGTGGCGTCGACCTGCTCGGCGATCGCCTCGGCGGCGGCACGCAGCATCCCCGGCGTCACCCGGGACGCCCGGGCGACGATCGCGCCGAGCCCGAGACCCGGGAAGACGAGCGCGTTGTTGGCCTGGGCGACGTCGAAGGTCTCCCCGCCGATCGTGACGGGCGGGAACGGGCTGCCGGTCGCCACGAGCGCCCGACCCTCCGTCCACGCGAGGACGTCGCCTGGATCGGCCTCCGACAGGGAGGTCGGGTTCGAAAGCGGCATGACGATCGGGCGCTCGCAGTGCGCCGCCATCGCCCGGACGACCTCTTCGCCGAAGCTCCGGGGCTGTCCGGAGGTGCCGACGAGGACCGTCGGGCGGACCTGCCGGACGACCTCGGCGAGGCCGATCCGACCGTCCCGGTCCCTGGCGAAGCCCGCCACCTCCTCGTTGGCGCGAGCGAACGGCCGCTGGAAGTCGCGCAGCTGCGCTGTGGAGGAGCGCAGCAGGCCCCGGCTCGACAACGCCCAGATCGCGCTGCGGCCGTCCGTCGCCCCGTCCTCTTCGATCGCGGCGGCGAGCTGCTCGGCGATGCCGATGCCTGCCGTGCCGGCTCCGTGGATCACGACCCGCTGGTCCCGAAGACGTCCGCCGGCCGCGCGCAGCGCGGACAGCACCGCGGCCAGGACCACGGCCCCGGTCCCCTGCACGTCGTCGTTGAAGGTCGAGCACTGGTCCTGGTAACGGGAGAGCACGCGGTGCGCGTTGGCCGCGCCGAGGTCCTCCCAGTGCAGCAGCGCGTGGGGGAACAGGCGCCTCACGGCCTGCACGTAGGAGTCCACGAAGGCGTCGTAGGTGGCAGCGTCCACGCGCGGGTGCCGGTTGCCCAGGTAGAGCGGGTCGTCGAGGAGGCTCTTGCGGTTCGTGCCGACGTCGAGGACGACGGGCAGGGCGCGGTTGGGATCGATCCCCCCCGCCGCGGTGTACACCGAGAGCTTCCCGATCGAGATGGCGATCCCGCCCACACCCCAGTCCCCGATCCCGAGGATGGCCTCGCCGTCGGTCGCGACGATGACGTCCACGTCGTCCGGGCCGAGCTCGCTCGCTCGCAGCGAGTCCTCGACGTCCTCGGGGTGGTCGACCGACAGGTAGACGCCGCGGGTGCCGCGGAACTCCGCGCTGAAGTGCTGGATCGCTTCCCCGACGGTCGGCGTGTAGACGATCGGCAGCATCTCGGCGAGGTGGTCCTGGAGCAGCCGGAAGTACAGGACCTCGATCCGCTCGCGCAGCAGGGCGAGGAAGACGTTCTTCGCGAGATCGCTCGGCTGCGCGCAGAACTGCCGGTACGCGCGCGCCGCCTGCAGGTCGAGGCTGAGCACCGCAGGAGGGAGCAGGCCGACCAGGCCGAAGGCTCGCCGCTCCTCGCGGGTGAAGCCCACCCCGTGGCTGAGCCGTGCGTCGGCGAGGAGCTGGCGGCCCCGCAACTTGGTCTCGACCGTCCCGACAGGAGGCAGGTGCGCCACGCCCGCCACCCTACCCAGGGGGGCGACCCCGGTCAGGCCTTCCGGCGAGCCCCCCGAGCACGCGCGGACAGGGCCACGACCGGATGGCTGGAGGAACGGCCGTCGCCGAGCGCCCCCAGCACGCGCGGACAAGGCATGATCATGCGCTAGACCAGTCAACGTCCACACCGCTCGACACCCGTCGAGCTGGACGATGCCAGAAAGGGCTGCCTCGTGGATCCGACGGACGTCGCCGACCCGACGTACTACCACCGCGTGGTGGACTGCCAGTGGGCCTGCCCCGCGCACACGAACGTCCCCGAGTACATCCGCCTGATCGCCCAGGGCCGCTACGACGACGCCTACCTGCTCAACCGGGAGTCGAACGTCTTCCCGGCGATCCTGGGCCGCACCTGCGACCGCCCCTGCGAGCCCGCGTGCCGCCGGACCCGAGTGGACGGCGAGGCGGTCGCGATCTGCCGGCTCAAGCGCGTCGCCGCCGATCTGCGCGGCGACGTCGCAGACCGCCTGCCCCGTGCCCCGGCCGAGAAGAACGGCAAGCGGATCGCGTGCGTCGGGGCGGGGCCGGCCTCCCTCACCGTCGCGAACGACCTCCTGCCGCTCGGCTATGCGGTGACGATCTTCGAGCAGCACGAGACCGCCGGCGGGCTCATGCGCACGAACATCCCGGCATTCCGACTCCCCGCGTCGGTGCTCGACGAGGAGACCCAGGTCATCATCGACATGGGCGTCGACATCCGCTACGGCACGCGGGTCACGAGCCTCCGAGCGCTCCTCGCAGAGGGGTACGACGCGGTCTTCGTCGGCAGCGGGGCTCCGCGCGGCAAGGAGCTCGAGCTTCCGGGCCGGAGGGACGAGACCGGCGAGACGCACATCCACATCGGGATCGATTGGCTGGAGTCGATCGCCTTCGGGCACACCACCTCGATCGGCGAGCGCGTCCTCATCATCGGGGTGGGCAACACGGCGATGGACTGCTGCCGCTCGTCCCGGCGCCTCGGCGGCAAGGACATCAAGGTGATGGCGCGGCGCCCACGCGGCTTCTTCAAGGCCTCGCCTTGGGAGCTCGAGGACGCCGAGGAGGAGGGCGTGGAGATCCTCGTGAACCACTCGCCCAAGCGCTTCGTCGTCGAGAACGGGAAGCTGACCGGCATGGAGTTCGAGATCCTCGAGTGGGACGAGCCGGCGGCCCACTCGCGCGTCGTCGACACCGTCGTGCTCCCCTGCGACGACGTGATCCTGGCGATCGGCCAGGAGAACGCCTTCCCCTGGATCGAGCGAGACCTCGGTCTCCGTTTCGGCGAGTGGGACCTCCCGATCGTCGACGAGAAGACGATGGAGTCCACGCTTCCGGGCGTCTTCTTCGGCGGCGACTCGGCGTTCGGGCCGAAGAACATCATCTGGGCCGTCGCCCACGCGCACGAAGCAGCCATCTCGATCCACAATCACTGCCAGGGCGTGCCGGTCGACCAGCGGCCGCCGTTCGGGATGAACCTCATCAGCCAGAAGATGGGGATCAGCCAATGGAGCTACGCGAACGACTTCAATCCCGCGGGGCGGCAGCAGATGGACCACGTCGAGCTGTCCCGTCGCTTCTCCGCCTTGAACTTGGAGGTCGAGCTCGGCTTCTCCGCCGAGCAGACCGCGCGCGAGGTGCAGCGCTGCTTGAACTGCGACATCCAGACGGTCTTCAGCGGACCGCTGTGCATCGAGTGCGACGCCTGCATCGACGTCTGCCCGGCGAGCTGCCTCACCATCACCGCCAACGGGTCCGAGGGCGAGCTGGCCTCGCGGCTGCCCGCGCCCCGGACCAACCCCGAGCAGGGGCTGTACGTCTCGGCCCCCCTCCCTCAGACCGGGCGGGTGATGGTGAAGGACGAGAACGTCTGCGTGCACTGCGGCCTGTGCGCGGAACGCTGCCCGACCGCGGCGTGGGACATGGAGCGCTTCGAGCTCAAGATCCCCTACGCGAAGGATGCGACGGTGGCCTGGAGCCGATGAGCAGGCCCGAGACGAAGGAAGGACCATGAAGACCGAGACCCGCACGCTCCCGTCGCGGGACGACACCGCCGTGCGCGTGAACGACTGCGCGCTCAAGCTCGCGAACGTCAACGGCACCGGGTCCGCGAGCGCCAACACCCTGCTCATGAAGGCGATCTTCCGGATGGGGGTCCCGGTGTCGGGGAAGAACCTCTTCCCCTCGAACATCCAGGGGCTGCCGACCTGGTACGAGATCCGGGTCAACGAGTCCGGCCACACTGCGCGCGCCACCGAGTACGACCTCGTGGTCATGATGAACGCGCAGACCTATGCCGACGACGTCCGCGAAGCCCGCAGCGGCGGCTACGTCCTCTACGACTCGACCTGGCCGCTCTCCCCCGAACTCGTCCGTCCCGACCTCGGCTACCTCGGCGTCCCGCTTACGACGCTGTGCACCCAGAACTTCGCCGCGGCTCGTGAACGTGTGCTCATGAAGAACATCTGCTATGCGGGCGCGGTCGTGGCGCTGCTCGCGATCGATCCGAAGATCGTCTCTGCTCTTCTCGACGAGACCTTCCAGCGCAGCACGCGGCTTCGCGAATCGAACCAGCTCGCGCTGCGTCTGGGTTACGAGTACGCGTGCGAGCACTTCGACTGCCCACTGCCCTTCCACCTCGCACCGATCGACGAGAACGCAGGAAAGATCCTGATCGACGGCAACACCGCGACGGCGCTCGGATGCCTCTACGCCGGCGCGACGGTCGCCGCCTGGTACCCGATCACCCCTTCGACCTCGGTGATGGACAACTTCACCGCGCTGTGCCGCCGTTACCGGCGGGAAGCCGTCGGCGAGCCGGGTCCCGATGGCCAGGTGCAGTACCGGAACAACTACCTGATCCTCCAGGCAGAAGACGAGCTCGCAGCGCTCGGGATGGTGATCGGCGCGAACTGGACCGGCGCGCGTGCCTTCACCTCGACGTCGGGGCCGGGGATCTCCCTCATGAACGAGCTCCTCGGTCTCGCGTACTACGCCGAGATCCCTGCGGTCGTCGTCGACGTCGAGCGCGCGGGTCCCTCGACGGGAATGCCGACCCGCACCCAGCAGGGCGACCTCCTGCTGTGTGCCTACGCCTCGCACGGCGACACGAAGCACCTGCTCTTGTTCCCCGCCAACCCCGCGGAGTGCTTCGAGTTCGCGGTCAAGGCCTTCGACCTCGCCGAGCACTTCCAGACCCCCGTGATCATGCTCAGCGACTTGGACATCGGGATGAACGACTGGGTCGTGCCCAAGCTCGAGTGGGACGAGAACTACGTCCCAGACCGCGGGCGCGTCCTCGGCGAGAAGGAGCTCGAGCTCCTCGGATCGTTCTTCCGTTACGCCGACGAGGACGAAGACCACGTCGCCGCGCGCACCCTTCCGGGGGTGAGCGAGAAGGCCGCCTACTTCACCCGCGGATCGGGGCACGACAAGTACGGCGGTTACACCGAGCTCCCCCGCGAGTACCAGGAGGTGGTGGACCGCCTGGCGAAGAAGCACGCCGCGGCGGCTGCGCACATGCCACCGCCGGTCGTCGAACGCCGCGACGGTGCGACGATCGGCGTCGTCTCGCTCGGCAGCTGCGATCCGGCGGTCCGCGAGGCGCTCGACCTGCTCGCCGACTCCGGGCTCCCGCTCGACTTCCTCAGGATCCGCGGCTTTCCCTTCGCCCCCGAGGTGCGAGCGTTCCTCGACGACCACGAGCTCACCTTCGTCGTCGAGCAGAACCGCGACGCCCAGCTCCGCTCGCTCCTCACCATCGAGACCGGCGTCGAGCCGGCCAAGCTGCGCTCGGTCCTCGTCTACGGGGGCTTCCCTCTCAGCGCTTCCCAGGTCGTCGAAGGAATCACCGCACAGCTGGAGGTCTGACCGGCAATGGCGTCCATCACCAAGCCGCTGATCCCCCTCGTCGAGCTCGAGAGGAACGAGCTCGGCCTCACCGTACGCGACTACGAGGGGGCGATGTCGACGCTGTGCGCCGGCTGCGGCCACGACTCCGTCACCGCCACCATCGTTCGCGCCGTCTTCGAGCTCGCGATCCCTCCGCACATGATCTCGAAGCTCTCGGGGATCGGCTGCTCGTCGAAGACCCCGGCCTACTTCGTGCGAGGGGCGCACGGCTTCAACTCGGTGCACGGCCGCATGGTGGCGATCGCGACGGGCGCGAACGCCGCCAACCGGAAGCTCCACTACATCGGTGTCTCCGGCGACGGCGACTCGCTGTCGATCGGCATCGGCCATCTCGCCCACGCGATCCGGCGCAACGTCAACATGCTCTACCTGATCGAGAACAACGGCGTCTACGGCCTCACCAAGGGCCAGTTTTCGGCCTCGACGGACGTGAACTCGACCTCCAAGCGCGGCGAGCCGAACCTGCTGCCTCCGATCGACCCGGTGATGCTCGGTCTCAGCCTGGGCGCGACCTTCGTCGCCCGCGGGTTCTCGGGGAACAAGGAGCACCTGCTCCCGCTCATCAAGGCCGGTCTCGAGCACACAGGCTTCGCGCTCATCGACGTCATCTCGCCGTGCGTCCAGTTCAACGACCACGAGGGCTCGACCAAGAGCTACCTGTTCACTCGCCACCACGAGGTGCAGGTCGACGACTTCACCCTCTTCCAGGACGGGATCCACGCGAACGGCAGCGACGACGGCGCCGTCACCGTCTCCATGCACTCCGGCGCGCTCTTGCGGTTCCGCTCGCTGCCCGCCGACTACGACCCCACCGACCGCGCCTCGGCGATCGCCTACCTGGAGCGACACAAGGCGCCCGACGAGGTGCTGACGGGCCTCTTCTACGTGAACGAGGCAGCTCCGGACTTGCACGAGCTGAACAAGACCGTGACCGAGCCGCTCGTCGCGGTGCCCTTCGAGCGGCTGTGCCCGGGCGCCTCGGCGTTGGAGGAGTTGCAGAAGAGCTTCGTCTGAGGGCCCCGGGAGCGGTTCCCCGGCTCGCCCGGGGATGCGCCCAGCGATTCGCCCGGGGATGCGTCCGGGGTTCCCGGGGATGCGTCCAGCGATTCGCCCGGGGATGCGTCCGGGGTTCCCGGGGATGCGTCCGGGGTTCCCGGGGATGCGTCCGGGGTTCTCGGGGATGCGTCCGGGGTTCTCGGCGCGGAGCCCAGGGACCCGGGAGGTCCGCGAGATCCGACAGACGTCCGGGCGACCAGGGCTGACCAAGGCTGCGGTCGTACGATCAAGGCTGCGGTCGTACGACTGGCATCCTCTTCGGCAATCCGGCACGCCTGGGCACGCGGACGCCTGGGCACGTGGACCTGGGCACCTGCGCACATGCGCGCCTGCACGCCGCCGCCAATCCGTTCGGGCTCCCGCCACGTACAAGAGGATGCAGGCCGTTGGACGGTCGACACCGTTGGACGGTCGACACCGTTGGACGGTCGACACCGTTGGACGGTCGGCACCGTTGCAATCAGAGAGGAGCTTCACATGGCACAGCTGTCGTCACGCCGGAGCTTGGTCACCGCCGCCACGGCGGTGTTCTCGCTCACGCTCGCCGCTGCGGCAGTCGCCCCGAGCGTTGCCGGCGCGTCCGCAGACAAGCACCGCGTCCAGTCCCAGGGGACCCTGGTCAAGGTCGAGACGTCGAAGAAGTACGGCAAGATCCTCGTCGACGGCTCGGGGAAGACCCTGTACTTCCTCACCGTGGAGTCGCCGAGGACGATCAAGTGCACGGGACATTGCATCGCCATCTGGCCGCCGCTGCTCACCAAGGGGAAGCCGAAGGCGGGACCCGGCGTCATCGCCAAAGATCTCGGCACCGCCAAGCGCGGCTCGGCGCTGCAGGTGACGTACTTCGGGCACCGTCTGTACACCTTCTCGGGTGACACGGCCGTGGGCCAGACGAACGGCGTCGGGATCAAGGCCTTCGGCGGCACCTGGTACGCGCTCAGCAAGACCGGCGCACCAGCGAAGGCAGCACCGACCTCCTCGAAGAGCGGGTACGGAGGGTACGGCAGCTCCGGCGGCTATGCCAAGTCGGGCAGCTCGGGCGGTTCAGGCAGCTCCGGGGGGTCCGGCGGGGGCTGGTAGCTGAATCCTCACCGCTCGCCGGGACGCGCGGCCGCGAATCGTCGACACGCGCTTCCACGAGGCGTCGAGAGTCGAACGAAAGGCCGCCCGGCCGGGCGGCGGGGAAGCGGGCGGCCAACGAGGCACCCGCTCCGGGGAGCGAGGGTGCTCCCTGTCGGGAAGGAGGCTGTGCGCCCGTGAGCCTGCTCGCCGCCTTCGACCCGCTCGAGCCTTCGTCCACGAGGCGCTGGGTCACGCCGACCGTGGCCGACGGAGGTCGCTCGGAGATGGACTGGGAGATCGACGTACCCTTGGACGTGCGCCGAATCGGCCCTCGTCTCGACGATCTTCCCGACGAGGCACTTCTGGAAGGGTTCGGTGCCGGTGACCCGGAGCTCGCCACCGCGTTCGTCAGGAAGTTCCAGGCGAAGGTCTTCGGCATCGCCCGCCACGTCCTCGGCGACCCGAGGATCGCCGAGGACGTGGCGCAGGCCACCTTCGAGCGAGCGTGGCAGCACGCCCGCACGTACGACCCCAGGAGAGGCTCCGTCGGGACCTGGATCGGCACGATCGCTCGGAACCTCGCCATCGACACGGCGCGTGTCTGGCCACCCGTTCCCATGGACGTCGCCGACCTGCTGCACGAGCTCGGCGACGACACCTCCAGCATGTCGACACCGGAGCGCGCGGCGATCGAGGTGGAGTCCGTCGCGCGGCTGCGCGCAGCGCTCTGCACTCTTCCTGTCGAACAGGCGCGGGCTGTCGTCCTCGCGGGGATCGCGGGACTGTCGGCGAGCCAGGTCGCAGCGAACGAGGGGATCGCGCTCGGCACGGCGAAGACTCGCATCCGCAGCGCGATGATGAAGTTGCGATCGTGCCTCGCCGAGGAGGGACCTCGACATGCGTGAGCTCACGTGCGCGGAGTCCCTCGATCTGGAAGCCGAGGTCGCGCTGGGTGTGGCAGACGCGGAGGACCGGGCTGCCGTCCTCCTCCACGTGGAGCAGTGCGCCGCGTGCGCGGCCTCCCTTCGGTCCCTGACCGAGGTGGCCGACGGGCTCGTTGCGCTCGTGCAGCCTGTGCCTCCACCCGCCGGCTTCGAAGCGCGAGTGCTGGCCTCCATCGCCAAGCCGACGGAGGCCCCCGCCCGGCCGACGCTGCTCGAACGAGCACGCACCCGCCCGATCGCCGTCGCGGCGGCCGTCGCGTTGGCCGCGCTCCTCACCCTTGGAGGGTGGCTCGTCGGCGAGACGACGTCGGCACCGTCTGCCTCGGTCGTCACGGCGGCCCTGGTCTCAGCGCGAGCCACGGTCGGCCAGGTGGTCGTGCTCTCCGGTGCTCACCCGTGGATCTCGATGAGGGTGCACGTCCCTGCAAACAACGCCCTCGTCTGGTGCGAGGTCCAGCGTGACGACGGCACGCTCGAGACGCTCGGGACCTTCACGATCGTCGGCGGGTACGGCTACTGGGTCTCGTCGCTGCCGAACGGCACTGCAGTCCGTGCGGCGAGGCTGGTCATGGCCGACGGGCGCGTGCTCGCGACGGCGACGATCGGGACGGGCTGATCCGGGAGAGGCTGATCCGGGAAAGGCTGATCCGGGACGGGCTGATCCGGGACAGGCTGATCCGGGACAGGCTGATCCGGGAAAGGCCGACGCGTCAGCTCGGCAAGGCCGACCGCGGGTGCGCTGGCCTGCCGTGCGGCCGTCACTTCGCAGAGGCGGGCAGCCCCCGGCGGCGCGCCTCTTCGTCGGCTCGCTGCGCGAGAGGGATGGCACCGAGCACGACGGCCGTCGCGGCCATCCCCATGATGGCGGCGTAGCCGTATGCCCAGTCGGCGCCAAGCCCGTACAGCACGCCCATGATGAGGTTCCCGAGGAAGAGCCCCACGCTGCGCGCGGCTCCCAGGGCTCCGAATCCCCTGCCCGCCTGGCGGCCTGGACGCAGGATCGACATCAACGACGGCTCGACCGTTGTCACGACCCCGAGCGAGAAGCCCAGCGCTGCGACCCCGACCATGAGCACTCCGACCGTGAGATGCGCCGCGTTCCCGACCGCGAGCAGCACCGCCGCAATGACGGCAACCAGGTACCCGAGGGCGCCAAGGTCGCGGAAGCGTTCAGCGATCCCGGTCCCGAGGCGAGGTGCCACGGTGTAGCCGGTGGCCGCGGACATCGCGTTGAAGAGCAGGAACGCCCCGATCCCGAAGGCTTCGTCGCCACCACCCTGCGCGGCGGTGAGGATCGGAAATCCCAGGCTGTAGTAGGTGAAGCCGAACAGGGCAGAGGCGACCAGGAGCGGGAGGGCTCCGGGCATGCTCCGCACGCCAGGTCCGCTCGTCGTTCCAGGTTCGCTCGTTCGGGGCTCGCTCGTCGTTCCAGGTTCGCTCGTTCGGGGCTCGCTCGTCGTTCCAGGTTCGCTCGTTCGG
>JAJYXS010000082.1 GCA_021801615.1 Actinomycetes bacterium | reverse complement strand
GCCCTGTTGGGCGAGGTGTACAACGGCCGGTGGCTCATCGCCCCGACAGGCGGGGTCCGGCGTGCCCGCCGGCGCTACCGGGCGGGGACCCTCGTGCTCGACACCGAGTTCGAGACCGACTCCGGTGCGGTGCGGGTCACCGACTTCATGCCCCGTCGAGACGGGCGCGCCGCGGTCGTGCGGCTCGTCGAGGGGATCGCGGGGCACGTGCCCATGCGCATGCACCTCGTCATGCGGTTCGACTACGGGCGAACGGTCCCGTGGGTCCGCCGGCTCGACGGACGGCTCGTCGCCGTGGCGGGCCCAGACGCCCTGGTGCTCGACGCGCCCGTGGCTACCGAGGGCGAGGACCGAGCGACGGTCGCCGAGTTCGCCGTCGCCCCCGACCAGCGGGTGCCCTTCGTCTTGAGCTGGCTCCCCTCGACGGGAGGGCTCCCCGGTCCGGTGGACGCGCTCGGGCTCCTCGAGGCGACCGAGGCCTGGTGGCGGGCCTGGTCGGCACGCTGCACCTACCGGGGGGAGTGGCACGACGCGGTCAGCCGGTCGTGCGCCACGCTGAAGGCCCTCACCTACGGGCCGACCGGCGGGATCGTCGCCGCGCTCACGACCTCCTTGCCCGAGCGGCTGGGTGGGGTGCGCAACTGGGACTACCGATACGTCTGGCTGCGCGACGCCACGCTGACCTTGCACGCCCTGCTCGCGACCGGCTACCTGGACGAGGCAAGGGCCTGGCGCGATTGGCTTGTCCGCGCCGTCGCCGGCGACCCGGCCCAGCTCCAGGTCATGTACGGCGTGAAGGGCGAGCGCCGGCTGCCCGAGCTCGAGCTGGACTGGCTCTCGGGCTACGAGGGGTCCCGGCCGGTGCGGGTGGGCAACGCGGCCGTCGACCAGCTCCAGCTCGACGTCTTCGGCGAGGTCATGGACGCCCTCTACCTGGCCTGCCTGTCCGGCTGTGACCTCGACCGGCACGCCTGGGACGTCCAGCGCGCGTTCCTCGACTACTTGGAGTCCGCCTGGCAGGCGCCGGACGAGGGGATCTGGGAGGTGCGCGGCCCGAGACGGCACTTCACCCATTCCAAGGTGATGGCCTGGGTCGCCTTCGACCGGGCGGTGAAGGCCGTCGAGGAGCTCGGCCGCCCAGGCCCCTCCGAGAGATGGCGCCGGCTCCGTGACGCCATCCACGACGAGGTGTGCCGTGAGGCCTTCGATCCGGCGCGGGGCACCTTCACCCAGTCCTACGGGTCGGGAGCCCTCGACGCGAGCCTGCTGCTGCTCCCGCTCCTCGGGTTCCTCCCCCCGCGCGATCCCCGAGTCGTCGGGACCGTCGAGGCGATCGAGCGCGAGCTGTGCCAGGACGGCCTGGTCCTTCGCTACAGCACCGACGAGCAGCAGGACCTCGACGCAATGCCAGCCGGCGAGGGGGCATTTCTCGCCTGCAGCTTCTGGCTGGCCGGCGCGAAGTGCGCGCTCGGACGACACGATCACGCCCGAACGCTGTTCGAGCGTCTCCTCGGCCTCGCCAACGACGTGGGGCTTCTGTCCGAGGAGTACGACCTCGAGCATGGGCGCATGGTGGGGAACTTCCCCCAGGCGTTCTCCCACGTCGCCCTCGTCGACACCGCCAGGCGCCTCTCCGCCGTGGCGCAACGGCGGGTCGGTCCGACACCAGCGCGCAGCAGACCGTGAGGCGCCATCTTGCTGCTCGACGCGAGACCACCCCGGCCCGCTTGGTGCCGGGCCGGGGTGGTCGGGGAGTCCTGCCGTCGAGGCAGTCGGCTCAGGCAGCGGGCTGCACGGCGCCTGCCGCCAGGCCGTACCCGCCCGCCGGGGTGCCCTGGGGGCCGCCCTGGGGTGCCGACGGGAGCGGCGATGCCGGCGTCGGTGCAGGTCCCAGTGCCGTGCCGTCGTCGGTCAAGGTCCGCAGGAAGTCGTCGCCCGTCTCGGCGATCTGGCGGGCGAGCACCGTGACGACGGACAGCGACCGCAGCACGATGGCCGCCGCCCCCCAGGTAACCGCAGCCGGCAAACCCACCCACGAGCGACCCGAGGCCCCGCTCTTCGCGATCCCGGACTCGCCGCGCTCGGCGAGGTTGGTGACGAAGCGGTCGAGGGCCGTCGTCGCTACCCGTACGAACAGGGTGACGATCCGTCCCAGGTTGATGAGCAAGAGGGCGATCGTCGTCGCGACGTCGCCGACCCGTTCCGTCCAGGTCATCGGACCTCACCTCCCTTCCCTTTCATCCGGCACCGTCCCGGTGGACGATGCCCGCGTACCCCTTGAGTCGCAGATCCGCCGTCGCGGTGTCGGTGCCGTCGTGGACCGCAGCGCGGCCGCGACCACGACCTTCCGGCCGGCACACTCGGAGAACCGTGACCACTACGTCGGGAGGCTCGTCAGTTGAAACCTGCCGAGATGATATTTGGGCTCGAGCGCGCCTCGCGCCTTTCGGACCCCGAGCGGCGAGAGGCGACCGCCCGGGCCATCTCGCAGATGTTCGCCTTCCACTACGAGCACAATGGCTTCTACCGCGGCCTGTGCGAGGAGGCGGGCGTCGACCCCCGCACGGTGAGGGCGGGTGCGGGACTGGCGGCGATCCCGCTCCTGCCCGTGCGGCTGTTCAAGCAGTCCGGCGCCCATCTGCTCCTCAGCCGTCCGCTCGGGGAGGTAGAGCTCGAGATCCGCAGCACCGGGACGAGCGGCGTGCCGAGCGTGGCACGGCGAGACTCGCAGACGACGACCGCGGTGGCGCTTGCCCTCATGGCGCAGTTCCGGGAGTTCTTCTCGATAAGCGGAGGAGCCGGGCTCTTCTTGTGCCCGTCCCCCGCGGAGAACCCGGAGATGGGCCTCGCCAAGGTGCTCAACTTGTTCTGCGGACTGCTCGACCGGTCGCACTACGCGCTGCGGGGCTACAGCTTCCGAGCAGACGAAGCCGTCCAGTTCCTCTCGGACGAGCAGGGCAGCTCGCTCCGGCACGTCTTCGGGGCGCCGTTCCTCGTGAACCGCCTGCTCGACCATCTCATCGAGAGCGGCTCGGAGCTGAGGCTCGACCAGGACTCTCTTGTCGTGACGCTCGGCGGATGGAAGCGCTACGCCGGAGGGACGATCGACGAGCGGCGGTTCCGTACGAAGGTGTCGCGCTGCCTTGGGATCCCGCAGGCGAACATCCGTGACATGTACGGGCTCATCGAGTCCGACATGCTCGCGATCGAATGCACGCACCACAACAAGCACGTGCCGCCCTGGTGCCACCTGAGCGTTCGAGACCTGGCCGATCCGAGCAAGGAGGTCCCGGACGAGGTGCGCGGTGTCATCGCCGTCTTGAGCGGGCTCAACACGAGCTACCCCGCGTTTGTCCTGACCGAGGATGTCGGCACCCGAAGAGAGGGAGAGTGCGGGTGCGGCCGGCGTGGCCAGATGGTCACCTTCTCGCGCCGGCTCGAGGGAGCCGAGGCCGGCTGCTGCGCGCTGAACGTCGAGCGCCAGGTCGACGCCCTCGCCGCGCGGGCAGGCGAGGTGGCAGTCGAGCCCGGGCCCCGAGCGGCCCGGGCTCGCTGAGGTCCCCATGGCGCGCTTCAGCGACGCGATCGTCGAGCACTTCACCCACCCGAAGAACGTCGGTGAGGTCCCCGACCCCGACGCGGCGGCGTTCGTCGCCGATCCGGTATGCGGCGATCAGGTCCGCCTCACCGCTCGTGTGGTCGACGGGCGCGTCGGCGAGGCGCGCGTTCTCGCCCACGGATGCGCCGCCATGCTCGGCACCGCGAGCATCGTGACGGAGTGGATCGTCGGGATGCGGCGAGGCGACCTCAGGGGACTCGACGAGGCGGCAGTCAGCCGGAGAGTCGGCGGCCTGGCACCGGGCCAGTCACACTGCGCCCGGCTCGCCGTGGACGTGCTGCACGCGCTCGCAGAGAGCTGGCAGCGCACGTCGCAGGGGAATTCGACGTGACGCCCCCGTCGTCCGGGCGAGAGCGGGCGAGCGGTCGCGCGCTCTATTTCGACAACAACGCCACCACTCCGCTTCTGCCCTCGGTCAAGGCTGCCATGCGTGAGGCGATGGCGACCTACGGGAACCCCTCGAGCGCCCACTTCTACGGCGAGGCCTCAGCTGCACTGGTGGCAAGGGCTCGAGCCTCCGTCGCGGCGCTCCTCGGGTGCGAACCGGAGCAGGTCGTGTTCAACTCCGGCGGCTCGGAGGGTGCCTCGAGCGTCATCGTCGGCACGGCCCTCCGCCACCTCTCCGAGGGTGGGCACATCGTCACGTCCGCGGTCGAGCATCCAGCCGTGCTTCGAGCCTGTGAGTTCGTGCGCGGCCTCGGCTTCGAGCTGTCGGTGCTGCCCGTCGACGGCGCAGGGCGCGTCGACCCAGCCTCGGTTCGGTCGGCCCTTCGA
The DNA here is from genome assembly GCA_021801615.1 of Actinomycetes bacterium. Lineage (GTDB taxonomy): Bacteria > Actinomycetota > Acidimicrobiia > Acidimicrobiales > RAAP-2 > JAJYVT01. Next base: position 90 of record JAJYXS010000082.1, on the reverse strand, counting down.
CCAGGCACCCGACTCGTCTCGATCATGCACGCCAACAACGAGACCGGTGCGCTCCAACCTCTCGAGGACCTGTCGAGCATCGCTCTCGAG
>JAJYXS010000037.1 GCA_021801615.1 Actinomycetes bacterium | reverse complement strand
GGTGACCGTCGCCCAGGCCAACGTCGACACCAAGACCAACGAGATCACCGCCTTCCGGCCGCTGCTCGAAGGACTCGAGCTCACCGATGTGGTCGTCACCGCCGACGCGATGCACCTGTTGACTGAACTCAGCTCAAGAGATTCCCTGGTGGAGCCCTAGATCTGCTTGTGCGGTGAGCCGGCGAGTGTGTTAGACACGCTGGTCCATGGGACCCACCGGAGGCAGTGCAGTCGAACCGACGATGGTGGTGGCGCGTGTCGGTCGGCTCGTCGAGACCGGGGAGCCACTCTGCCCCTACCACCTCATCGGCCCTGACGGAATTGCGGTGGACGCGGTCTCAGTCTTCTTCGCGGAGCTGCTCGCCTCGGGGCGACGACCCGCGACCCTGCGCTCCTACGGGATGGACCTGCTCCGGTGGTTCCGCTTCTGCTGGGCAGCAGGTGTCGCCTGGGACGCTGCGACCCAGCGTGAGGCGCGCGAGTTCTCCCTCCTCCTCGAGGTCGCGCCCAAGCCGGTCCGCCCGCACTGGCGCCACCAATACGGAACCGACGGGTCGGCTGCCTCATCGCCGGCGGCAGCGTCGGGCGGTCAGTACTCGCCTGCGGTGCGTGTCCACTCAGAGACCGTGCTGCGCAGCTTCTACGACTTCCACGCCGACGCGGGCAGCGGCCCGGCGAACAACCCCTTCCCCCTCGACCGCTCCCGTCGCTCGTCCCGGGCCAACGCGCACCGCAACCCGATGGAGCCCTACCGAAACGCTCGCTCGGGCCGCTACCGCCCGAGCGTCGCGGCCAGGGTGCCACGAGCGATCCCCGACGCCGAGTTCAACGAGATCTTCGCCCGGCTCTCCTCGAACCGCGACCGGGCGCTCGTCTGCTTCTACGTTTCGACCGGCGCGCGTGCCTCAGAGCTCCTGTCTGCGAGAAGGAACGGCGTCGATCCCGGGCGCGGAGTGATCACCGTCGTGCGCAAGGGCAGCGGTGCTACCCAAGAGCTCCCTGCTTCACCGGACGCGTTCGTGTTCCTTCGCCTCTACGAGCTCGAGATGGAGGGTCTGGTCGGAAAGGGTCGCCGCCAGCCGCTCTTCTTCACGCTGCGGCGTCCCTACCGCCCCCTCACCTACCACGCGGTTCACCGCATGTTCGAGCGGGTGAACGCCGAGGCGGGCACGGACTCTACCCTGCACTCGCTGCGGCACACTGCTGCCTATCGGATGGCCGAGGATCCTCGCCTACCGCTCTCCGATGTCCAGTACGTCCTCGGCCACGCGCAGCTCACGACCACCCAGCTCTACCTCACGCCGCGCAAAGAAGAGGTCATCCGCCGGGTCCTCCTCCACCACCAAGAGCAGACCAGGCGCGCGCTCGAGAGTAAAGTGCCCGACGTCGCGCCCGAGTACCGCCCCGAGACCCTCGACGTCCTGTTCGGCCGGAGCACGCGTTGGCCATCGGGACCACAGCGGCCGAGATCTCCGAGTTGAAGCCGATCGTCGCCCCTGTGCATGAATCGCCCGCTTCTTCTCCAATGGAGCTGCCCGACTGCTACCTGGCGCGCAGGACGAGGATGCATTGGCCGACCACCGATCTCGATGCTGCCGAGGTGACCGGCGTCGTCCTCACGAAGTCGAACGCACCTCGCGGCTCACGTCGATGGACCGATCTCCAGCGCGGGCTCGCGTGGCTCTTGGGCTGGCTCTCCGAGGCGGAAGGGACGAGCTTCCAAGAGCGCTTCGTCGCAAGTGGCGCAGAAGCCGCCGGCGCGGACTGGCACGTACTGCCGATTCGCTGGCTCGAGCACCACGGCGAGTACTCGCCGACCCGCCCGGTGCTGATCGAACGGGCCCTTGTCGTCGCGATCGCGGCCGACGTCGTGCGTCCCAGCTTCGAGTGGCTGCTCACCGGCGCAAAGCACGACAAGTTCGCGCCGCGCATGACCACGATGCGCGATCCGGAGGGTTTCGCCACCCTCGCAGCGCACTGCGAGGGTGACCCGGCGATCACCGCTGCCGCGGCGACTGCCACCCGGCGACGGGTCGCGATGATCCTCGCTGCAAAAGGTGGCGTGATCGCCGACATCACGATCGGCGACTTCCTCGAAGCGATCGAGGCCGAGACCGCCGCCCACGGCGGGACCCACTTCAGCTCTGCGACCTTCAAGATGCTGCGCGAGATGGAGAGCTTCGGACCGGGGGTGCCGACCCTCGAGGAGATCCGAAGCAGCGGGCAGCGTTCGGTCCAAGAGCTCGTCGACTCCTACGCGATCGCCTGTCAGGCGGTGCGCGACCTTCTCGTCGACTATCTCAGCGAACGCAGGCCGGCGCTCGACTACTCGACCCTCTCCAGGCTCGCCTATGAGCTCGCCGGATGCTTCTGGTCCGACCTCGAAGCGCACCATCATGGCATCTGCTCCCTGCACCTCCCCATCGAGGTCGAGACCGCCTGGAAGCAGCGCCTTTCGACCAAGACCATGACGCGAAAGACGCCAGCGGGCAAGAGCGTCGCCGTTACGACCGAGCGGCTCGCTGCAATGGAGGTGATGGCGAGCGTCCGGGCCTTCTATCTCGACCTCGCGGAGTGGGCCCTCAGCGATCCCGAACGTTGGGGGCGCTGGGTGGCCCCGTGCCCGATCAGACGACAAGAGCTCTCGCGCAAGAAGTACCTGCGCCGCAGAAAGGCGCGCATGGACGCCCGAACCCGCGAGCGCCTGCCGATCCTCCCCGTGCTCGTCGAGGTGACGAACCGCTGGAGAAAACACGCGGCTGCGATGCTCGTCGCAGCTCAGATGGTTGAGCCGGGTTCGATGTTCAGCGTCGCGGGCGAGAGCTTCGTGCGGTCGGTCCGACCAAGAGCGGAACCGGGGAGGGTGTGGGTGGACGATCCCAGCGGTGGCGGGCACCGCCTCTTGAACCGAGAAGAGGAGCACGCGTTCTGGGCCTGGGCGGTCATCGAGGTGCTCCGCCTCACCGGCGTTCGGGTCGAAGAGCTCTTGGAGCTCAGCCATCACAGTCTCGTCGAGTACCGGCTCCCCTCCACCGGTGAGATCGTCCCGCTGCTATCGGTCGCTCCGTCGAAGACCGACGCCGAGCGGCTCCTCGTGGTGAGCCCCGAGCTCGCTGCTGTGCTCGAGGCGATCATCCTTCGGGTGCGCGACACGAGCGGCACGGTGCCGCTCGTGCGCGCCCGGGACTACCTCGAGCGCGCCTGGACGGCCCCGTCCCCGTTGCTGTTCCAACGTGTGCATCGCGCCGAGCGCCATGCGATCAGCGTCATCTTCGTCCGCCACCTACTCGACGAGGCGCTCACCCGCACCGGCCTCATCGACCAGCACGACGGCACGCCGCTCAGGTACGTACCCCACGACTTCCGGCGAATTTTCATCACCGACGTGATCAGAAACGGCCTCCCTCCCCACATCGCCCAGGTCATCGCCGGTCACGAGACCCTCAACGTGACGATGGGTTACAAGGCTGTCTATCCCGACGAGGCGATCCAGGCGCACCTCGCCTTTCTCGCGCGCCGCAGGGCGCTGCGGCCCTCGGAGGAGTACCACACGCCGACCGAGGAGGAGTGGAGCGAGTTCTTGGGAGCCTTCGAGCGCCGCAAGGTGTCGATCGGGACCTGCGGGCGCGCCTTTCAGACGCCATGCGTCCACGAGCATGCATGCGTTCGGTGCCCGATGCTCTGGCCGGACCCCGCACAACGGGGGCGCCTGGTCGAGATGCGTGACAACCTCACCGCTCGCATCGAAGAAGCAAAGCGAGAGGGCTGGGTGGGCGAGGTGGAGGGTCTCGAGCTGAGCCTCGCCGGCGCAGTGGACAAGCTCGCCCAGATCGACCGGCATACGAGCACCCAGGCGGTCAAGCTTCGGCCGACGAAGCGCCACGCGGTCCGCGTCCGGTGACGCCGATGTTGCCACGTGCCCGCCCGCCGATCACCGCGGACGCCCGTCCATGAAAGAGCCGGCCGCCATGTACATCGTGACCTCCGACGACACCTGCGACGTCCATGCCTGGCCATGGGCTCTCGACCCATCGGTCGCGACCTACCGAGCGCATCCGCTCGTCGACGCCGACTCGGCCTGGGTCCTCGCGCAGGCGCTGAGCGAGCTGTCCTCCCTCCGCTGCCCGGCTCTCGGCATGACCGACGCACTGGCAGAGCTCCACGCAACGGTCAGCCTCCTGCGACAGGGGCGGGTGTTCATCCCAGACATCGTCGCCGATGCGAGGCTCCAGGACCGCTCCTGGGCGGAGATCGCCGCCCAGCTCGAGATCGCTCCCGCTGTCGCTCGGCGCCGTTACGGACCGCGGTGACAGACGGCTGACAGGCACCGAGCCCACGGGGTCGGGAGCCCTCTTCGAAGCTGGCGATCGATGGGATCCCGCGGCCTGCTCATAGTTCAGAGAACACACCCAACGTGAGCACGCCACCTTCCTTTCGGGGCGCGGCGCGCACTACGTCTTCGGACTGAAGGACAATCAGCCGACCCTCGCCAAGGAGGCCGCACGTCTTCTCGCTACGAGCCCAGTCGTCT
>JAJYXS010000161.1 GCA_021801615.1 Actinomycetes bacterium | reverse complement strand
GCGGTCCCGGATGGCTGGCGCTCCCGGTCCAGCCGTCCGGCCAGCCGCGCGGACGAGTGGTCCTCCTCCTCGAGGACGCGCCGCAGGTGCTCCACCAGGCGGTGCTGGAGACGGGCGGGTCGATGCTGGCCGTCGGATGGCTCCTCGCAGGAACGCCGGCGTCGCTCGAGCACGCTGCGCAGCGGGACCTGATCGAGGACGTCGTGAACGGCCGATGCAGCTCTGTCAACGAGCTGCACGTACGGGCACGCTCCCTCGGCGTGACGCTGCGCCCACACCGGCTGACGGCGCTCGCGGTGCGCTCCGCATCTCCCTTCTGCCATGAGCAGGCCGTCGTCCAAGCGGTGGAGCGCACCCGCACGGTCGCCGTCGTGGGACAGCTACGCGACGACCTCGTCTGCGCGCTCATCGCCGTCCCGCCCCACGAGACGCATGCGGACCGGGCCGGGATCGTCGCGACGGAGCTGCGGCAGGGCTACGCGGGGCCTCCCGAGTGCCTCGCGGTGGGTGCGGCCTTCCTCGCGGAGGACCCGGATCTCGAGGACCTCACGAGAGCCTTCGCGGACGCAGACGAAGCGGCACGTGCCATGCTCGGCTCCGGCGACGCGCGCGTCTCGACCATCCACGACATCGAGCTGCGAGGACTGCTGCGCCTCCTCGGTGACGACCCTCGCGTCCAACGGTTCGTCGCAAGCCAGCTCCGCCCGCTGTGGGAGCACGACGAGCAGCACGGGACCCGCCTCGTCGACGTCCTCGCCGCATTCTTGAGCTCTTCGGGGAACAAATCTGCGGCGGCGGCACACAGCCACATGAGCCGCGCGTCCTTCTACCACTCCCTCGAACGCCTCGCCTCCGTGCTCGGACGCGACCTCGAGGTGCCCGAGGTACGCGTGGCGCTGCACGTGGCCCTCCTCGCGTCCCAGGTCGGAGCCGGGCCGGACCGCTCGCCGGACGTGCTGGGCGCCCGCCGTCACCGAGCGCCGTAACGGCGCAGAGGAAGCGGAGGAGAGGAGGAGGGGAAGCGCAAGGGAGGCGCAGAGGAAGCGGAGCGGTTCAGCCAGGGACCTCGCCGGTCTCCAGCAGCTCGCCGAACCGGGACCCGTCGACGACCGGCACCCCCAGCTCCTCTGCCTTCTGGGTCTTTGCCACCCCTGGCGAGGCACCCATCACGACGGCGAACGTCTTCTTCGAGACGCTTCCCGGCGACTTCCCGCCACGGGCGACGATCGCCGCCTCGGCCTCCTCGCGGGTGTATCCCTCGAGGGCGCCGGTCACGACCACGGACTTCCCGGCGAGCGTCTGGGGCACGGCCTCCACCCCCGCCGCTGCGGCAGGTGGCCGACCGCCCCGCGGGCGGACGGCACCCGGCTCGTCGGTCCGGACGCCGAGCGCCACGAGCCGGTCCAGCGCCGTCACGTTGCGGGGGTTCGAGAAGAATTCGGCCACGCTCTCGGCGATCACGGTCCCGACGCCCTCGACGGCGGCGAGCTCCTCTGCGCTCGCGTGCCGGAGCGCCCCGAGCGTGCCGAAGGCGTGCGCGAGCGCCCGGGCCCCCGTCGGGCCGACGTGACGGATGCCCAGCGCGACGAGAAGGCGGGACAGCGGCCGGGACTTCGAGCCCTGGATCGCCTCGACGAGCCGCTTCGAGGAGATCGCGCCGAACCGCTCGAGCGTCTCGAGCTGCTCTGCCCGGAGGAGGTAGAGATCGACGGGGTCGGTGACCATGCCGGCCTGCACGAGCTGCACGACCCGTTCTTCGCCCAACCCCTCGATGTCCATGGCCGCGCGCGAGGCGAAGTGGACGATCCGCTGCACGCGCTGGGCGGGGCAGTCGATGTTCGTGCAGTAGGTGTCGCTCTCTCCCGGCAACCTCGTCAGCGGTCCGCCGCACGAAGGGCACGTGGCCGGGAACTTCCACGGCGGTGGCCGCTCGGGCGCTGCGGCCCCGTCTCCGCCGGCGTCCGTGCCAGGACCGAGGACCGGCCCCACCACTTCGGGGATCACGTCGCCGGCCTTGTGGACGATCACGAGGTCGCCGGGCCGCACGTCCTTCAGGCGCACCTGGTCCTCGTTGTGCAAGGTAGCGAGGTGGACGGTCGAGCCGCCGACGAAGACCGGTTCGAGCACGGCGAACGGCGTCGCCCGCCCCGTCCGGCCGATCGACACCATGATGTCCAACAGGCGGGTCGTGCGGTCCTCGGGAGGGAACTTGAACGCGATCGCCCACCGGGGCGCGTGCGAAGTCGCGCCCAGGCGGTCGTGCAGCGAGAGGTCGTCGATCTTCACGACGACCCCGTCGATCTCGTAGGGAAGGTCGTGGCGGTGCGCCTCGAGCTCCCGGCAGCGGGCGAAGGCCGCGGTCACGCCGCGCACCTTGCGCGAGTCGGGGCTCACCGGGAACCCCGCGGCCCTGAGCAGCTCCAACGCCGCGCTCTGCGTGCCCGGCGGCCACTCCGAGGCGCCGTCGCGCCGAGCGACCGACCTGCGGACGCTCGCCTCGGGGAGTGCGCCGTCGACCTCGCCGATCTGGTACGCCCAGAACGAGAGCGGACGCGAGGCGGTGACCGCAGGGTCCTTCTGGCGCAGCGAGCCCGCGGCCGCGTTGCGAGGGTTGGCGAACGTCTTCACCCGCTGAGCCTCGGCGCGACGGTTCAGCTCGGCGAATGTCGCCGTGGGCATGTAGACCTCGCCGCGCACCTCGAGGTGGTGGGGAGCGGGGATCTTCAGCTCGCGCGGCACGGCGGAGATGGTGGCGACGTTCGCGGTGACGTCCTCACCGGTCACGCCGTCGCCGCGCGTCGCGGCTTGGGCGAAGCGTCCGTCGACGTAGGTGAGGGACATCGCGACCCCGTCCACCTTCGGCTCGCAGCTGAAGTCGAGCATCTCCAGATCGACCTCGGGCAGCTGGCGGCGCAGCCGGTCGGCCCACGCGTCCAGCTCCGCCTGGTCGAACGCATTGTCGAGGCTCATCATCGGGATGCGATGGCGGACCGGCGCGAACAGCTGGGTCTCGGCCGCCCCACCCACGCGCTGGGTCGGAGAGTCCGGGGTGATGACCTCGGGGTGCTCGGCCTCGATCTGCCGGAGCTCGCGGACCAACGCGTCGTAGTCGGCGTCGGGGATCTCGGGCGCGTCGAGGACGTAGTAGCGCTCGTCGTGGTACGCGATCAGCTTCCGGAGCTCCGCCGCTCGCTCGGCGGGTGTCCGGCGATCCGGCCCGCCATCTGCGTCGACGCTCGGCGCGGGCACGCCGTTCACGGATCCCTCCGGCACGCGGCGACGATGCCCGCGCCAAGCACGGCGTCTGGGTCCGCGGCGTCGTAGAGGGCGAGGGTCTGGCCCGGCGCGACCGGAGACTGCGGAACGGCGAAGCGGCAGCGGAGCGAGGACCCGTCGGCGGACACGCTGACGGTGCAAGGGGCTGGACGTCCGTGGGCGCTCACCTGCGCGACGGCCTCGCCGCCGTCTGCGAGGGGCAGGTCCACCCAGGTGACGCTCCCCGGCACGAGCCACACCTCGCGGACCGCGGCTCGAGACGCGCCCGCGACCGTGACGCGGCGCGCAGCCACGTCGACCGCGACCGCGTAGCGGCGCTCCCTCCAAGCCGGCATGCCGCGGCGCTGACCCACGGTCACGAGCTCGACGGCATCCACCGCGCCGAGGTGCGCGCCGGTCTCCTCGTCGACCACCTCGCCGGGGTGCAGGTCGAGACGGGACGACAGGAACCCCCCGCGCCCCTCGCGGTCGTGGATGAAGCAGACGTCCTGGCTGTCGGGCTTCCCGGCCGTGCGCAGCCCCAGCTTGCTGGCTTCGGCGCGCACCTGCGACTTGGTCATGTGCCCCACCGGCAGCACGATCTCGCCGAGCTGCGACTGCCCGAGCATCGAGAGGACGTAGGACTGGTCCTTCAGCGGTCGGCTCCGCGCCGCAGCGAGAAGCGGCCCGCGCGCTCGAGCACTCGAGCGTGGTGGCCCGTCGCGAGACGGTCGAAGCCGAGCCTCCGAGCGCGCAGGAGCAGCCGGTCGAACTTGATGTGGCGGTTGCACTCGATGCACGGGTTGGGCGTGCGACCGGCGGCGTGCGCGGCAACGTACGGGCTGACGACGTCCCGCTCGAACTCGGAGGTGTAGTTGAAGACGTGGTGCGCGATGCCGAGCTGCTGCGCGACGCGGCGGGCATCTTCGACGTCCGCGACCGAGCAGCACCCCGAGCTCTGCTGGCCTCCCCAGAGCTTCAGGGTGGCGCCGACGACGTCGTGGCCCTCCGCGACGAGCAGGGCGGCGGCGACCGAGGAGTCCACACCTCCGGACATCGCCACGAGCACGCGCACCGCCGCCGACTCCCTCGCCTCCGCCGCGGCCGTTCAGCCCCGCAAGCGCGCGACGGCCTCGGGGACGACCGCGAGCGCACGCTCGACGTCGGCGGGCGTCGTCGTGTAGCCGAGGCTGAAACGGATCGAGCCACGGGCGACCGCTGCCGGCACGCCCATCGCCGCCAGCACGTGGCTCGGCTCCAGCGCACCGCTTGCACACGCAGCCCCCGCCGACACGCAGACCCCGGCCTCGTCGAGGAGCACCACGAGCTC
>JAJYXS010000220.1 GCA_021801615.1 Actinomycetes bacterium | reverse complement strand
CGATGTCGGACACCCCCCCAGGGATTCGCCGGGGTGCACCACGTCTCGGCGAGGACACCCGATCGGTGCTCGCCGAGGTGCTCGGTTACGACGAGGAGCGCCTCGACGCACTTGTTGCCTCTGGCGCGATCGAGGCCTATTCAACGCAGGGGGCGGTACAGCAATGAGCGGGGAGATTCACCTCGAGCAGGACGGCCCAATCGCGGTCATCACCATCGACCGCCCGGAGAAGCACAACGCGATCACCCTGGCGATGGACCAGCAGATGAACGAGCTGAGCCATCGCGTCAACCGCGACGCCTCGATCCGTGTCGTCGTGCTCACCGGCGCGGGCAACAGGGCGTTCACCGCCGGGAGTGACATCTCCAATCTCAGCGAGTACGGCAGCAACTGGGAGGTGCGCAACCGCTTCGATCGCGACGAGGACTACGTTCGGGCCGTCTGGCGGATGCGCAAGCCAGTCGTTGCCGCGGTCCGTGGCTACGCCTTCGGCGGCGGGATGGAGCTAGTGTGTGCTTCGGACATCCGTCTCGCCACGCCGGAGTCGACCTTCGCCACCGCGGAGATCCAGTGGGGCTGGCACGGCGGCTCCGGCTCCACCCAGCTCCTGACAAGGGTAGTCGCGCCAGGGCATGCGGCGCGCCTCTTGCTGACGGGCGAGCCGATCGATGCCGACGAGGCGCTGCGCATCGGACTCCTGCAGGAGCTCCACGACGCGGACACACTGATGGAGCGGGCCCTTGCTCTCGCCGGCACTATCGCCTCTCGGGCACCGATCGCGATCGAGTCGACGAAGAACATGATCCGCATCGCCCAGTCGTCGTCGATCGAGGTGGGCTGGGCCTACGAGAACGACATGTTCTCCTACTGCATGATGACCGAGGACGCCAAGGAGGGCCAGCGGGCCTTCGCCGAGAAGCGTCAGCCCGAGTTCAAGGGGCGCTGATGACCACCGAGACGCCGACCTGGCGCCAAGCACCTGATTCCACGGCCCTGCCGGACGCCGAGCAGGCCACCGCCCTTCTCAGAAAGGTCGCTACCAGCCTGACCAAGCTCGCGTACCGGCCTTGGTTCTTCGGAGACTCGGTCGCGTTCGAGGCGATGATCGCCTCCTCCACCGTCCTCGGCGATCTTTCGTTCGCGGCCTTCGCCCGCGGGTTCGCTCGGGCGTGGGCGGTGCGGCGGCACCCGTTCACGCGCGAGGACTGCACCGCGCCCGGCTTGGCGATCGTCGATCTCGCCGGGCAGTTCGCCGACGGGCTCCTGCTCGAGGCGGCGATCGAGCTCGCTGACTATCTGGCCCAGCGGCCGAAGATATACGGGATATTCGAGACCTTCGAGCACTCTCCGCTCCAGCATCCCTACGGGCCAGACACGCTGGCGCCGGCCGACCTCGTGCTGCTCGCTGACCCGCCACCCGGCGTGTTCGTCGATTGCCTGCACTTCGACCCGCCGTTTTTCACGGCGCTCGGTGCGGCGCTCGGTGAGGACCGCTATCTGAGCCTGGGTGTCGAGCAGGCGCTCGCCTATATCGAGCTGTTGCAGGGCGAGGATGGCCTCTTCCGGCACTTCGCGCTCCGGGACGTCCCCCGGTTGTTCGGAGCCGGGTGGGGACGAGGACAGGGCTGGGCGCTCTGCGGCCTGCTGGACGTCCTGGAGCGTCTTCCGGCCGGTGACGGGCGAGCCGACACCATCCGCGGCTCCGCCTCGCGGCTGATCGCGGCGATGGTCGAGTGCCAACGTCCCGACGGCCACTGGGACGCCGTGGTGCACGAGCCCATGTCGGGCGTCGAGACCTCTACGGCGGCGTTCATGGCCTGGGCGTTCGCGAGAGCGCAGCGGCTCGGCGTCGCCGGAGATGAGGTGTCGAGCCCGCGGGAGCGCGCGATTTGCGCCGCGGTGGCCTCGACGACCCCCGACGGGGTGCTCCGAGGCGTGTCGGCAGCGGTCAACGCCTGTACGCGCCAGTCACACTACGCTCACGTCCCACGCGACTTCCTCGCCCCCTGGGGTCAGGGACCACTCGCCCTCGCGCTGTCGGAACAACTGATCGCGGTTCGTTCGTGATGTCTCGCTTTGCCGGCTCCGTCGTGGCGGTCACCGGTGCAGCCGCCGGGATCGGAGCCGCCACCGCCCGTCGGTTCGCTGCCGAGGGTGCCTCCGTGGTGCTGGCCGACATCGACGAGCGCGGTGCATGCGAGCAGGCCGATGCATCGTCGCCGAGAGTGGCTCGGCGCTCGCCTGGCAGCTCGACGTGGGCGAGCCCACTTCTTGAGCCCCGCTCACCCGTGCATTGAGCAAGCGCTTCGGCAGGGTGGACGTCGTGCACAACAACGCCTACACGATCGAACGCCTCCCTGCCTCCGAGCTGACAGAGGCATCCTGGGACCGTCAGATCGCGGTTGACCTCTCAAGCGTGTACCATTCCGTCTGGGCCCTGATCGGGCTGATGACCGGGCGGGCCCCGGCGATCGTCAATACCTCGTCGGTCCATGCCGTGATCGGACTGCCGTCGCATCCTGCGTACGCGGCCGCCAAGGGAGGCATCGTCGCCCTGACGCGTCAGCTCGCCGTCGAGTACGGCCCACGCATCCGGGTCAACGCCGTCCTGCCCGGACCAATCCGCACGGCGGCATGGGACGGCGTCTCCGAGACCGACATGGCCGCCGCCGCGGACACGGTCGCCGGGCGGCTCGGGCAGCCGGAGGAGGTGGCCGCCGCCGTCTGCTTCCTCGCCTCGCCCGATGCCGCCTACGTGACCGGTACTAGCCTGCTCGTCGACGGAGGCTATGTTGCCACCCGAGGAACGAGGTGAGACGAGTTTTGTCAGGAGCGCGCACCGCCGTGACCTTCTCGAGACGCGGGCTGCACGGGGACGTCGTGGAATCGCTCGGCCGCAGGGTCGTCCAGGGAGAACTCGCTCCGGGTGAGGTGATCGACGTCGAGTCGCTGGAGCGAGAATTCGCCGTTAGCCGCAGCGTGGTCCGGGAGGCCATCCGCGCGCTCGCCGCAAAGGGGCTAGTCGACGCGCGGCCGAAGTACGGCACCTTCGTCCGCGAGCGGAGCAACTGGAGCTTACTCGACTCCGACGTGATGGCTTGGCGCGCCGACGGGACCCAGAACCCGAGGCTGCTCATCGATCTTGAGGAAGTGCGGCGGATCGTTGAGCCGGACGCGGCCCGTCTGGCCGCGTTGCGCCGGGAGCCGCACGACCTCGCGGTCATGGAACGGGCCCTCGAGCAGCTGGCCCACGCCAGCGAACGCGGCGCCGGAGTTGGCGACTATGCCGAGCCGGACGTTGCCTTCCATTCGGCGATCCTGGTTGCCACCCGTAACGAGATCCTCCTGCAGCTGACGCCGGTGCTCGAGCATGCGCTTCGAATGCGTGACTCGCTTGTGTATGGACAGCTGGGAGAGCTCGACCACGCCGCGACCACCGCGGCGCACCAAGCGGTTCTTGAGGCGATCGCCGCCCGGGACCCCGATGCCGCCGAGGAGAGCATCCGCTCGCTGCTCGCCAGCGCGACGTCGGACCTCGAGCGACTGTTCGAAACCCGGAAGGGGGGGGCTGGCAGGAGGTGAACGAGGTCACGCTCGTAACCGATGGCATCGAGGTCGAGATCCGGCCGGGGCTCGGCGGAAAGATCTCACGACTGCTCGACCGCCGACGCGGCCGCGAGTGGCTCGTGCCGACACCCGGTGATGCAACGCGAGCCGCGCCCGGCAGCTCGTTCGTCGAGTCTCCACTCTGCGGATGGGACGAGATGCTGCCCACGATTCTGCCCTGCTACTACCCCGCAGGCGACGACCGGGCCGGGATCCTCCTCGGCGACCACGGCGATGCCTGGACGGCCGGGTGGGACGTGACCGGGCAAGACGAGCGGCAGGCGGCGATGCACGCCGATCTTACGAACCTTCCGCTCCGCCTCGAGCGCTTGGCACGCGTGTCGGGGTCCACCCTGCGACTCGACTACACCCTCTCGGCGACCGGCGAAGAGACGGTGCTTGCCCTCTGGGCTGCGCACCCGCTGTTCGCCTGCATGGACCAGACCCGTGTGGTGCTGCCGCAAGAGGTGCGCGAGGTGCTCGATGTCATCGAGGTGCGCAATCAGCGACCAGTCGCGTGGCCCAACGGCCTCGACCGGGTGGCCGGGATGCCGGACGGGGTCGGCCGCAAGCTCTATGTCCCCCCCACCCAGAGGGTCGCCTCGGCCAGCCTTGTCGACGAGGACGGGAGCTCGCTCTCGATGAGCTGGGATCCACAGCGCTGCCCCTACCTCGGCCTGTGGCTCGACAACGGCTACCTCTCCGATGGTCCGATGGCAGCCCTCGAACCCGCCATCGCCTTTTGCGACGAGCTGGCGCTGGCCGCCGAGCTGGGCAGGACTGCCGAGGTGCGACCGGGAGCTCCGGTGACCTGGTGGCTGGAAGTCAGCCTGGCATAAAGCTCTAGCGGCCGCGCCGGGCCCGCTAGAGGATCTCCGGGGCGCCCCGGCGCCGGAGCGCCTCTACGCCGAGCGCCGCACGCCGGACGCGCTCGCGCGTCGCTGCGACCACGGTCGCCGCCAGATGACCTCCGGCCGGATAGACACCGGC
>JAJYXS010000166.1 GCA_021801615.1 Actinomycetes bacterium | reverse complement strand
GCCTTCTCGCCGCCTTTCGTCGTGACCGAAAGCGAGATCGACCAGATGGTCGAGGGCACGGGAGCCGCCCTCGAGGAGGTCGCGGCCGGCCTCTCGAAGGGCTGACGCGGCGGCTCCATGCGACGGTTCGTCGGCTTCCTCGTCAATCCCCTCGCCGGGATGGGGGGACGGGTCGGGCTGGGGGGCAGCGACGGCGAGCAGCGGGTCGCAGAGGCGCATCGGCGCGGCGCGCAACCGGTCGCCCCGGCGCGCGCGTCGCGAGCGCTGCATCGCCTCGCCGCCCGCCGCGACGTCGGCGACCTCACCGTCGCGGTGGCACCGGATCCCATGGGTGCAGAGCTCGCCGAGGCGAGCGGCCTTCGCACCCAGCCGCTGGCGGTTCCGATCGGTTCCCCGACCACCGCCGCCGACACGGTGGCGGTGGCACGTGCCGCGGCGGCGGCTGGCGTCGACCTCCTCCTCTTCGCAGGAGGTGACGGCACCGCAGCCGACGTCCTCGCCGCGGTCGGCCAGTCGACCCCCCTCCTCGGGATCCCAGCAGGCGTGAAGATGCGCTCGGGCGTCTTCGCCGCCTCCCCCGAGGCAGCCGGGGATCTCGCCGCGGACCACCTGGTCCGGTTGGCACGTGCCCCGGTCGGAGAGGTCCACCCCGAGCTGCTCGTGCCCACCGAGGTCATCGACGCTGCGCCCGGCGGGGGCGGTGCTTCGACAGGCGGCGGGGGCGCTGCCCCGACAGGCGGCGGGGGCTCGATGCAGAGCGCGCTCGTCGGGGTCGCGCTCGTCCCACGGGCGGGTGACGGCCGCCTGATCGGGCCCAAGAGCTCCTCGGCGCTCGGGTCGAGCTCTGCGCTCGACGCGCTCGCCGAGGCGGTGGCATCCGAGCTCGACCCCGACACCCTCTACCTCGTCGGCCCGGGGACCACCACCGCGCGGGTGCTCGCCGCGTTGGGTCTCGAGGCGAGCACGCTCGGCGTCGACGCCGTCGCGGGTGGCGAGCTGGTCGGCCACGACGTCGGCGAGCAGGAGATCCTCGGGCTTCTCGACGGATACCCGCGCACGAAGCTGATCCTCGGCGTGATCGGGGGGCAGGGCATGCTCCTCGGGCGAGGCAACCAGCAGCTCAGCCCAAGGGTGCTCGCACGGGTATCGCCCGAGGACGTGACGATCCTCTCGTCAGCGGACAAGCTCGTCGCGCTGCGCCCTGCGCTGCTTCGAGTGGACGTCGGTGTCGAGGCACCGTTCCCGTGGCTCGCCGGCTATCGGCGTGTGCGAGTCGCCCCTCGGCGCGACATGCTGATGCGCGTGGGTGCGTGATCCGGAGCAACTGCGCAACCACGAACACGGACGCGTACACGAATGAGTGAGCACACGGACACGAATGAGTGAAGTACCCAGCTGAGCCACCGGGCATCCAGGCACGAAGGAGGAGGCGAACACCGACGTGGCACACCCCTACATGGCGAGCGCGCTCGACGACCAGCGCGACGAGATGCTCGCGCTGATCGGCGCCAAGAGCGTCGAGCAGCTCTTCGAGCAGATCCCGCCGTCCCACCGGATCTCGGCACCCTTGCGGCTCCCGCCCCAGCTCGCCTCGGAGGCGGCGCTGCGCCGCCACCTGGAGCGCCTCCTCTCCAGGACGACCTCCTCCGAGGAAACGCTCAGCTTCCTCGGGGGCGGCTACTACCGCCACCACGTCCCGGCGATCTGCGACGAGATCACCGCCCGGCGTGAGTGGCTGACCTCGGTGTGGGGTACGCCCTCTTCGGACCAGGGTCGTTTCCAGGCGTGGTTCGAGTTCGCAAGCCAGCTCGGAGAGCTGCTCGACCTCGACTTCGTGGGCCTGCCCGTCTACAGCTGGGGGTGCGCGGCGGGTCACGCCCTGCGCATGGCGGCACGCATGACCGGGCGCCGCAGCGTCCTCGTGCCCGAAGCGCTCGATCCCGAGCGGCGCGCCGTGATCGCGAACTACTGCGGGAGCCCGGATCTCGAGGCCCACCTCGACCTCGCCACCGTCGCCTGGCGACGCGACGACGGGCGCGTCGACCTCGACGACCTCGCGGCCAAGCTCTCGTCGGACGTGGCCGCGCTCTACGTCGAGAACCCGAACTTCTTCGGCTTGGTGGAGGACCAGGTCGCCGACATGGTGGGGATGGTCGCCGAGGCCGGCGCGGAGCTCGTGCTCGGCGTCGACCCGCTCTCCCTCGGCGTGCTCGCACCCCCCGGCGAGCTCGGCGTCGGCCTCGCCGTCGGGACGATCCAGACGCTGGGCGTGCATCTCTACGCCGGAGGAGGCGCAGGAGGTTTCATCGCGAGCCGCGACGAGGAGCGCTACGCGCGCGAGTACCCCACCCTGCAGGTAAGCCTCTGCGACACGATCGAGCCGGGCGAGCGCGGCTTCGGCATCAGCCTCTTCTCGCAGACTTCCTACGGCGCGCGCGAGCAGGGCAACGACTGGACCGGGAACTCCGTCTACATGTGGTCGATCGCCAACGCGGCGTTCATGGCGGCGATGGGGCCCCAAGGGTTCGCCGACGTCGGCGCCGCGATCCTGCAGCGCAGCCACCATGCGGCCTCGAGGATCGCCGAGCTCCCCGGGGTGCGCATCCGGTTCCCCAAGGGGTTCTTCGGGGAGATCGTCGTCGACTTCGACGGGACGGGTCGGCGCGTCGCCGACGTGAACGACGCGCTGCGCAGCCGCGGCATCTTCGGAGGGCTCGACCTCTCTCGGGCGTTCCCCGAGCTCGGCCAGTCGGCGCTCTACTGCCTGACCGAGCTGCACACCGCGGCGGACGTCGAACGTCTCGTGACCGCCCTCGGCGAGATCATCGCGCACGGAGAGGAGAAGGGACGATGAGCATGGATCGTCCGCGTCGCTACCACGCCGCGGTGTGGGACGAGCCCCTCGTCCACGAGATCGGCCACCCCGGCCGCCGGGGCGTGGTCGTCCCCGAGGTCGAGCCCGACGTTGCCGCCGTTGCAGGGGACGCCGCCGAACTGGTCGCGCCAGCTGCACGCCGGCGCAGACCTCCTTCGCTCCCCGAGCTGAGCGAGTGGGAGGTCCTGCGCCATTACCTTCACCTATCCCAACAGACGCTCGGGATGATGGGCATCAGCCTCTTCGGCACCTGCACGATGAAGTACAACCCCGCGCTCTCAGAGAGCTTGATCTCCCTCCCCCAGGTACGCGAGGTGCACCCCCTGCAGCACGAAGAGACGATGCAGGGGCTCTTGGAGATCGTGTACCGGCTCGACCTCGCCCTCCGTGAGCTTTCGGGGATGGACCGCTTCGTGTTCCAGCCCGGCGGCGGTGCCGACGCGGCGTGGCTCCACGCCTGCATCACGCGCGCCTACCACGCGGCGCGCGGCGAGCTCGCCCAGCGCAACGAGATCGTCACCACCATCCAAGCCCACCCCTGCAACTCGGCGACTGCCGCGGCCGCCGGGTTCAAGGTGGTCACCCTTCCGCTCGAAGAGAACGGGCGCGCCTCGCTGGACGCGCTGCGGGCGGCGGTCTCCGAGCGCACCGCGGCGCTCATGGTGAACAACCCCGACGACATGGGCATCTACAACCCGGACATCGCCGAATGGGTCCAGACCGTCCATGCCGCCGGCGGCCTCTGCTTCTACGACCATGCCAACTTCAATGGCGTCATGGGCAAGCTGCGCGCGGGTGAGCTCGGGTTCGACGCGTGCATGTTCATGCTGCACAAGACCTTCGGGGCACCCAAGGGCAACGGCCCCGCCGTCGGCGCCTACGGGTGCACCGAGCGCCTCGCGCCCTACCTCCCCGGCCCGCTCGTCGAGCCGGTCGGCCTCGACGGTGACCTCGACCCGTCGCGCGGCGGCACAGAGGACCTGCCCGGCTTCGGGAGGGACGGGGTGCGGTTCCGCCTGGTCGAGCCGGAAGCCGGCGTGGGACGCGTCCGCGAGTACCTCGGCAACCTCCCCCAGGTGCTGAAGGCCTACGCGTGGGTGCGCGCCATGGGAGCGGAGGGCATCGACGAGGCCTCGGACCTCTCGGTGCTCATGAGCAACTACGTCGACGCGCGCCTGCGGTCGATCCGCGGGGTCACGCGCTCGAACCCCGAGGTCGGCGCGTACCGCATGGAGATGTGCCGCTACAGCCTGGAGACGCTCACCCAGGAAACCGGCGTCCGTGCGGTCGACGTGCAGAACCGCATGACGGACTTCGGCATCGACGCCTTCTGGCTCAGCCACGAGCCGTGGATCGTGCCCGAGCCGTTCACCCCCGAGGTGGGGGAGCTGTGGTCCAAAGAGGACGTCGACGAGTGGATCGACGTGCTCGCCCTCGTGTGCGCAGAGGCCTACGAGCACCCCGAGGTGGTCCGGACGGCTCCGCACCGCCAGGTCACCCACCGGATCGACACCGGGCCCCTGGACGACCCGGCACGCTGGGCGACCACCTGGCGCGCGTACCGCGCCAAGCACCGGATGCCATGAGCCGGCCGACGCCGCCGCGCCGTCCGACCCCGCCCGATTGCTGCAGCGACGCCACGCCGCCGGGAGGGGTGCGCATCACGAAGCCCGGCATCCCTCCAGCACCTACGGACACCACGATCACCTACGCGGGCGAGGTGCTCCACGCGCGTGCCGGCGAGAGCATCGCGGCGGCCATGGTCGCTGCGGGCC
>JAJYXS010000214.1 GCA_021801615.1 Actinomycetes bacterium | reverse complement strand
GATCTACCAGGGAAAATGGTGGCGGCGATAGGTGGACACTCGGCCCGAAGTGGCCGCTATCGCGGACAAGTCCTGGTCAACGGGCCGACCCGAGAAGTCGGCCGGGTGGCCGGGCTGGATGTCTCGGTGGGGGGCTGCAGCATGCAGGTGGAAGTGATCACAAACACGGCGACTTCGGTCGGGCCTGGGGAGCTGGTGCGCTGACCACCCGTCCTTGCCTGCTATCATCTGGCCGGGACCAGACCTTCCCCCAACCTTCCGACGACAGCGGCCCGTGTAGCCCTGTGTGTGCCACACGCCGCGGCGGTGGCTCCGGGCTGCGAGCACGCCGGTTGGCGCCGACGTGGGCGCACACGCGGCGCCCTGGGCGAGCTTCGCCAGTGGGACGGTGTCAGGCTAGGTCGTAGGGAGGCAACCGGCTGTCCCGCGGCTCCTCGGTCGCCTTCTGGCGTCTCCGTAACCGCACGTACAGGTAGATGCCGATGCCTACGGCGACCGCCACGAACAACCCCACCACGACGAGCGCTCCGCTCTCCTCGTGGTCGACTGGGTCCATGCTCGGTCCCGTCGTTGCACGACTGGGAGCAGCAAGGTTCGCTGTCCCGCATCACGACCTCGCGTGCCCGCGTTCCAAGGTTATCGGCTCAGAGCCCGAGAATCTCGGAGGCCATGGCAGCGCCGTGAACCCGGCTAGCGATCTTGGCGAACGCCACGTCTCGAGCGTGATCCGTTGAGCCGTGCCTAGGTTTGGTGTCGGTGCTGAACGGCGAAAAGCCGCAGTCGTCAGTGGCACCAAGGCGGTGTTTGTCGACGAACCTCGACGCTCGCAACAGCGTGTCGCGGACCTGCTCAGCGGTCTCCACGGTCGGGTTCAGCGGGTCAGTCACGCCGATGTAGGCGATCTGGGCGATGCCGTCGGCGTCTTCTCGGAGGTGCTCACCAATGAGACGGTAGACATGGTCCTTATCGGCCTCGCTGGCTACCTGGATGAGGAAGTAGCCGGCGTTCAACTTGAACAAGCTCGGGAGAAGCTCCGCGTAGTCAACTTCGGCGCTGTGGACCGAGTCGCTGTCTCCTCCAGGGCAGGTGTGGACCCCGATCACCTTGCGTTCCTCGGCGCTGAAGCGATCGATGACCCGGTTGTTCAACTCGATGAAAAAGGCGAGCATGTTCCGACCAGTCCAGGGATTGCGAGAATCACCCTTGCACGAGAGGCGCCCCTCAGTAAAGTCGATTGACACGTGCGTGGCACCGGCGGCGAACGCTTGGCGGATGTCACGCTCTGCCTCGTCGCACAGGTCGTCGTGGAATTGCTCACGGCTGTAATCGTCGATCGCGCCGTCGACAGGATAGAGCAGCGACAGCATCGACGGAGCGATCACCGCCTGCTTCATCGGCCTAGTGGCATATGGTATCGATTGAGAGAGATAGTCCGACGCAAAAGTCTTGTAGCGGAACGGCCCCGAGGTCAGCCGAGGCAGCTGGCGGTGATGTCCGTCGTCGAATATCGCGAAGTACTGACCGTCGGCGGCCAGGTTCTCGGACAGGCCCTTACCGCCGAGGGTGTCGGTAAGTGGATAGGTGGCGAAGCTGGACGCTCGCTGCTCGCCGTCGGAGATGATCGGCGAGCTCGTAGCCTCCATCTTCTCTATGGAGTCCTTGCACGCCTCGTCCTGCTTCGCAGCGAGGTCGTCGAACCCGATCACACCTGCGTCGTAGGCGACAATCGCTTCCTGCAAGTATGCGGGGCGCGGCAACGAACCGACGTTCTCAGTGGGGATCGGCATTCGAAACCTCCTGTACCTACACGGTGTCCCAGGATCGCATTGTAGGAATCGATCCACAAGAGCGGAAGGCACAGCTGGCGGCATTTTCGACCGGCACACATGGTGGCATCGGTTAGGGCCCGTGTGAGAACTACCTGCCTGCTTCAGGATGGATGGTGTAGTTCCACTCACCGTGAAAGGTGTGCGGAGTGATGGGGAGCGCCCCGCTCCTCCTCGGCTGCCTTCCGCCTCCGCCGAGCTCGCACGTACAGGTAGATCCCGACGCCCGCGGCAACGGCCACGAGGAGACCCACCACGACGAGCCCTCCTCCTCCTCCTCCTCCTCCTCCTCCTCGTCGTCGGCCGGCTCCACGCTCCAGACCGTCGTCGCTCGACGCGTCGCCGAGCTTCGCCGGCCTGCTCCGCCGCCCACATGCACCACGCTGCGACAGCTCCGACACCGCGTAGCCGTCGTGGCCTTCGTCTCGAAGGTCGTCTCACAGCGGGGACACTCGATCGTCGTCATGGACGGAGTATCGCTCCACGGGTGACAGAGCAGATGGTGGACACCCACCGGACGATGGCGAGCGTCAGTGGCGACCCCCGCACCACGATCCCGACCGCCCCAGGTCGACGATGGCCGCACGGAGCCCGGACCGCTCCCACAGCGGACGATGGGACCGGTCTCGAACCTACGCGGCCGGCTGCGCTTCGTCCCCGTTCGTCCCCGTGTTCGCCCGTGTGGCGTCGTTCTCGGCGATGGCGTGACACGGCCCCGGCTCGGCCTCCGGGCCGTCGTGGGCGAACGTGGGCGACGTAGTGGCGCGCACGACGGCTCTCGCGGACGGCTCCCCGGGAAGCGTCCGGGCATCCTCCGCCCGTAGGCCTCGGCGTCCCCACCACCGGCGCACGAGCCGGTACGTCAGGTACCCAGCGGCGACGACCGCCGCCAGCACGATGAGGTCGTGCGGCCCGGTGCCGTCGGGCTCCTCGCCAAGGGAGATGTGGGATACGGAGCGTGCCGGAACCGAGGAGCGAGCAGATCGTCCGCGGGCGGAGCTGGTCCCCCGCGAGATGTGCACGACCGTCCGGCAGGTCGGGCAGCGCGTGGCCGTCGTGGCCCGGGACTCGAAGTCGAGCCCGCAGCGGGGGCAGGTGATGGTCATGGGTACAGCATCCCTCTGCTCCGGAGCAAGCAAGCCACCAGCGGGCGGCGGCTGGGTGGCACGATTGGCCCGTGGAAGGGACCGAGGACCTTCGGTCGGCCGGTAGCGAGGAGGCGCTGGCGCGGCTGAACGAGCAGGCCGACGCCGTGCTCGCACTCATCCCCGAGGACGGCAGCACGATAGGCAATGGCCGGCTTCGGGGGCTCAGCGGACTGGATGAGGCGACCTACCGTGTGGTGATCCTCGGGCTGGAAGTCGCTGGCAAGGTACGGCGTGGACCCGGACATGGAGGGACGGTCGCGCGGGTCGACGGGGTAGGAGACGGGCAGGCGCGGCGGTCGATAAGCGCCGGGAGCCGCAGCCGACGACACGTCGCCCGTGCCGAGCCGGAGCTGCCGCTTGGGGACGAGTGTGACGCCGAACCCGAAGAGGGCGATGCCGGCGCACTCCGTGGCCCGGGAGGGCTCTTCGAGAAGATCCGAGCCCATGTGCCGACGGACCAGGGTCGGGGCCTCGTCTTCCAGCGCCTCATGAAGGCGTTCTTGTCCGAGGATCCTCTCTTCTCCGAGCGCTTCACGCGGGTGTGGCAGTGGCACGAATGGCCCGGACGACCTCCTGGCGAGCCGGACACCGGGATCGATCTCGTGGCAGAAGAGCGCCAAGGTGGGGTCTGCGCGATCCAGTGCAAGTTCTACGCGCCCAACACGACGATCAGCAGAGAGGACGTCGACCGGTTCCTCGTCGCCTCGGGCCGCCGCCCGTTCACGGCACGCCTCTTCGTCTCGACCACCGAGCGCTGGGGCCGAAACGCAGAGAAGGTGCTCGCAGACCAGCTCGTCCCCGTGCAGCGCATTGGCATCGCAGAGCTGTCGGCGAGCCCGATCGACTGGAGCCGCTTCGACCCGACACATCCCGAGCAGCTCCACCGCCATGGCCCAAAGGCGCTGCGCGCCCACCAGCATGCGGCGATCGCCGACGTGATCAAGGGGTTCTCGACGTCGGACCGAGGCAAGCTCGTCATGGCGTGTGGCACGGGGAAGACCTTCACCGCGCTGCGCCTTGCGGAGCAGGTCGTGCCTTCTGGAGGCGTCGTCTGCTTCTGCGTGCCCTCGATCTCGCTTCTCTCCCAGAGCCTTCGTGCTTGGAGCGCCGACTCGGAGCGGCCGCTGCACGCGATGGCGGTCTGCTCCGACGCGCAGGTCACCAAGGACGAAGAGGACCTCCACGTCTACGACCTGGCGCTCCCGGCGACGACGGATCCTTCCCAGATCGCGAAGCACTTCGAGGTTGCCAGAGAGCGAGCCAAGGACAAGGAGAACCCGCTCTTCTGCGTGTTCACCACCTACCAGTCCCTCGACCGGGTGGCAGCAGCCCAGGAGCTCGGTGCTCCGGCTTTCGACCTGGTCATCTGCGACGAGGCCCATCGGACGACCGGGGCGCTGGCGGCGAACGAAGCGTTCAGCGGCTTCACCATGGTCCACGACACAGAGCGCTTCCGAGCCTCCAGGCGCCTCTACATGACGGCCACGCCGCGCCTGTACTCCGACACGGTGAAAGAGAAGGCGCGCGAACAGGACGTGGTGCTCTGCTCGATGGACACAGAACGCCTGTACGGCCCTGTCTTCCATCGCCTCGGCTTCGGTGAGGCAGTCGAACACGGGCTGCTTTCGGATTACAAGGTCGTCGTCTTGATGATCGACGAGGCCTGGGTGAGCGAGGTCG
>JAJYXS010000117.1 GCA_021801615.1 Actinomycetes bacterium | reverse complement strand
GCCGTCGCTGAGGCTCCCCGTCGCGAGGCCGTCGGTCGTGCGCACCTCGTCGCCGTCTGAGCGCGCAGCTTCGCCATTCCAGGCGGCGTCCTCGCCTTCGTCGACGTCGTGCTCCGGGATGCCAACCACATCCGTCGTCGTCACTGGCTGCCTCCTCGTTGTCGTCCGCAGATGACCATGCGGCAAGAGCGGCGCCGAGTCGTGCTCGCACACGCTCGAATCCGCTGCCCTCTACCTGGGCGTGGGATCGACGACACAACCGCGCGTTCGCCGTGGCGTGCCTACCGGTGGCCAGTTCGCGCCGGCCAGCCGCCCCGAGGCCACGGGGATCCAGCTCAGCGAGGACCGAGCCCTCAGCGACGAGGCCGTGCTCGCCGAGGCGACCAGGTGGGGCCAGCGTTACGCCCGCCGCTACGGCGTCGAGGTGGCCGAGGTGATCGGGGAGGCAGCCGTCCGCTTCTACGAGCAGCGTGCACGTCGAGCGAGCACCACGGCGCCGGCGGTGAACGAGGCCGGTTACCTGAACACCTTGGCCCGAAGCATCGCGCTCGAGGCGATCGGGGCTGATCGAAGCTACGTCCGCCAGGCATGGCGCCGTTACCAGACCCGTTGTGACGAGCGCATGCAGGAGCTCGGGCGTGAGCTGAGCAGCGCCGAGGAAGACGAGCTCGCCGCGTCGATCGTCGCCGCCCAGGAGCCACGCCGGCGAGCGCCTGCTGACTTCCACCGCACGCGACGGGTCCGCAGTATCGACGCTCCGGTGCATCGACCCGGTTCGCACGACGACCCTCGCAGCCTCGACGAGACGCTCGCTGGCGCCGACGACACCGAGCAGCTCGCCACCGCGGAGGTCCACAGGCTCGGAGCCGTCGGCGAGGCCGCCGAATGGCTCGCGACGAGTGGGGACCACGCGGGCGCCCGTCGCCTCGCCTGGGACGCGCTCGCCGAGCTCGCCGGGGCCCCCTCGGTCAAGGCGTCCTCGGTGACCGAGCGCCGCGCCGCATCCGCACGCCGGGCGGTACGTGGCGCCGGCGGGGCGGGAGCGGTCGCCGCCGCCTACACCCGCGGCCTCGCCGAGCCCGAGCAGGCCGATGCGCTGTTCGCGCCCTACGGGCCGATCTCGGACGAGCAGCGCGATGCCGTCGCAGACGTCCTCGCATCCCGGCGACATCTCGCAGACGAGCTGTGGGACATGGCACTCCGGGCCGCAACGATCCAACGAGGAGGACCCGATGCCTGAGGGCGTCCACGTGGTCGTGGGCGACGCCGAGACCGCCGAGGTCGGCGACCAGGGGCACGCGCGCGCCGGCGCCCGGGGAAAGGCCGTCGCAGGTGACCACGCCCGAGCCGAGGCAGGCCACTCCGGCCACGCCAGCGCCGGGATCCTGTCCTGCGCGATCAGCGGCGTGCGAGGCCGCTCGGAGACCGGTGAGCGCGGCTACTCCCGCACCGGCGATGCCGGCACGGCTGTCACCGGGGCCTACGGCACGGCGGTCGCCGGTGTCGGAGGGCGTGTCGCCGCCGGGGAGGGTGGCTTCCTCTGCGTCACGACGGTCGGCCCCGAAGGGAGGCGTCACTTGCTCACCGGCACGGTGGGCGACGGGGGGATTCGCCCGGACGTCCTCTATGAGGCGAGCGACGGTGCCTTGGTCGAGGCAGACGAGGCGGTGGTCTGATGGTCGAAGGAGGCCGTCGTCTCGATCGGCTCGCGGAACGCAACGACGACGCCCGGCGGGCAAAGGCGGAGATCGAGGACTGGCTGGCGGGGCGCGGGGCCTTGGCCATGACCTTCCTCCTCGTGGCCCTCGTCCTCGCGCTCGTGCTCAGCCTCGCCCATGCTTGACATCCTCCCCGCCCACACGGACGGGGATTCCCGGTCGGTGGGCGCTCACGCGGCCACCTGGCGCCGAGAGTTCTCGCTGCCAGCGTCGTCCGCTGGGCTTGTGCGAGCAGGCCGGTCTCCCGGCCTTGCCCCCTGCCCGGGGGTGGGCACGAGGGCAAGCCCTCGGGCCAAGATGTTGCGTGCGGCATTGATGTCCGCGTTGGCCTTGTGCCCGCAGGCGACGCAGGAGAAGGCCGCTTGGCTCTCGCGGCTCTCTCTTGCCACATGCCCGCAGTGGGCACAGGTCTGGCTGGTGTAAGCAGGGTCGACCCGCACGACAATGACCCCAGAGGCTGCTGCCTTGTCCTCGAGACGCCGGAGGAACCTCCCCCAGCCCTGGTCGAGGATCGCTCGGTTGAGGCCGGCCTTCGAGCGGGCGCCGTTGGGGAGGAAGGCTCCCGGGCGATCGGGATCAGGCTTCGGCTTCGGCGTCCTGGTCATCTGTGGGACCTTCAGGTCCTCGACAGCGACGAGGTCGTAGCTGCGCACGAGCTCGGTGGTGCGCTTCTCGATCCAGTCGTTGCGCCGCCGGACCGCTTTCGCGTGTGCCCTCGCGATCTGGTCCTTGGTCCGTCGCCGCCGCACCGAGCCCTTCTTCTGGCGGACGAGCTGTCGCTGCAGCCGCTCAATCCGGCGACGCTCTCGTGGGCGGAGCTTCGGACCTCGGAGCAGCTCCCCGTCGGAGGTGGCGAGCGTCGCAGCGACGCCACGATCGATGCCGACGACGGCTCCAGTCGGCACGCGCTCAACCGGAGGCTGCGGAGCAGCAAAGCTCACGTGCCAGCGGCCGGTGGTGTCTCGGGTGACCCTGGCCATGCCGTAGCTTTTCGGGAGTGGTCGAGAGAGGCGGAAGCGGAGCCTGCCTGCCTTCGGAACCGTGACCTCGGCCCAGGTCCTGTTCAGCTTGTGGACGGCGACGTCGCGCACGCAGAAGCCGTCGCCCTCTCCTCGCCTTCGCCAGCGCGGGAAGCGGTGCGAGCCGCCCTTCGCGTTCCTGAGCGCCTGGGCGAGGTCACGAAGCGCCTGCTGCTGGACCGTGGACGATCCCTCGGCGAGCCAGCCGATCTCCCTGCGGGCGGTCGTGAGACAGAAGAACCTGGCGGTGGGGTCCTCCGCGTGCGCCTTCACCGCCGCGAGCGCCTGGTTCCAGACCCAGCGGGCGTCGCCACAGTGTCGGGCGAAGACCTGGGCCTGGACTTCGGTCGGATAGGCACGGTAGCGGTGCGACATAGGGGACCTCAGCGGACACCATGCGGCGGAGGTGCGGCGCGGGCATCGGCCCGAACCGGTTGACCCGGAAGTGGCGTTTGCGTAGGCCACCTCCGTCACCTTCTCTGCGCAGGAGGCGATCGGCCGGGTCGATGGATCGTTCCGTTGTCGAGGTCGCTCGACTCCGCGCTCACGGACTGAGCTTGCGCCGCTCTGGTCACAGCTGGTCTGTGAGAAGGCGCACGACGTTACGGAGTGCCAAGGTTCGCCCTGGGCACTCCGAGACGGCGCTTCTTGCCCAGGATGCTGACAACCGCCGCCACCACGGGACTCGCCGCATGGTGTGGGGGGAGAAGTCGCACATGACGTCCGGCCCGTAGGAGGTCCATTCGATGCCAGGGATCATCTTGGCCAGTGCCACGACCGTGAACTTCGCCGGCGACTGGACGAGCGTCGACACCGCGCTCAACAGCGCCCTCGGCCCGTCGCTCGTCACCTTCCTCGGGGTCGTCGGCACGCTCCTCATCGTCCTCTCGGTCGCCAAGTACCTCTGGGACCGGCGTCGCGGGGGCGGCGGCAACCACCAGCACGTGCTCTACACGACGCTGTTCGGCGCGATCCTTGCCGTGCCCGCCGTCGTCATGCCGGCGATCCTCACCATCGTCGACGCGGTGGTGAACCTCTTCCTGAAGATCCTGCCCTAACCGGGCAACCCACCGGACGGCTCGCGTGCACGTGTACGACCTGACCGGCTTGACCCGGGGCGCGGGTGAGCAACGGCGCGTCGTCATCCAGAGCTTCGACGTGCCGTTCCAGAGCCTCGTGCTCGGCATCTGTGGTGTCGTCGCCGCCCTGCCGTTCGTGGCCATGCTCTTCCCACTGCTTGGCTACTGCGCCCTGTTTGGCATCGTGGTGGTCGAGCTCGTCGTCTTCTGGCTGTTCCGTTGGCGGAGCCGCTCGGGGCTTCGCCTCAAGAACTACCAGGCGATCCTCGACCGCCGACGCAGCCATGTCGGGCGGTTTCTCGTCTGTGGCCGGCCCTACGACTTCACCCGAGGGCTCGCCATCGCCGTCGTGTCGTCCTCGATGCCGAGCCCCCGGCGGCGCAACGTGCGCGACGTGGACGTGGCCGCCGACCTGTTCTCGAGAGCCCGCTGAGCGTGCGCCGCCTGCTCCACCTCGGCGTCGCGCTCCGGGTCGCCCTCGTCGTTGGCGTGCTGTCGTTGGCCGCGGCCGTGATGCTGCCGGGCGAGGCAGCCGGCGCTTCCAGCACTGCCTCGAGCGCGCCGCCGGGGTCGTTCATCTGCTCCTCGGGGGGCCCGAGCTCGAGCGCGGCGGACGGCTACCTGCCCATCAACCGCTGGGCCGGTGCGACGAGCGAGCAGCACACGAGGCTGAGCCTGAACCTCTTCAACATTGGGAACCTGCCGAACGTCGTCCAGCGCGACTTCGTCGTCGCGGATGCCCAGGCGCTCGGCAACACCTTCTGGAAGGCCGGGGTCGGCCTCACCGAGGCCTCGACGAGGTTCTGCTTCGCGGACTCGGTTGCCGCCACCGCCGACGGG
>JAJYXS010000035.1 GCA_021801615.1 Actinomycetes bacterium | reverse complement strand
GCTCTCGATCGAGTCCAAGTTGGCCACGCAGTGCCGTGGCACAGGGTCGTCGCCTGGCTCGAGAACAACCTCACTGGCCAAGCCACGGATGGTCGTGGTGCACGGAGCGATGACTGCCCGCCGAAGGCGAGGAATGGCGGCGTCGCGCGACAACACGACCACCGGCCTTCGGCCGATGTCGGGGAGCTCACACCACCAGACGTCGCCCCGAGCGGGCAACGGGCTCATGACGCCGCTGCCGCGGTACGGAACGATGCGAGATCACCCCACTCGTCGTCTTCGTCAATCGGGTGGTCGTCGTAGGAGGCGTACGCCGCGTCGACTTCCGCGGCACGGTGCCGAGCGAGGAAGGCTGCCAAGGCGTCATCGACAAGTGCTGAGTCCGGCACGCCCGCCTTCACCTCGCGCGCCCGCTCGAGAAGCTGCTGGTCCACGGTGGTGCTGATCCGGACTCGGCTCATGCCACAACCATAGCATACTTATGCCATCGTCCGAGCGGGGCAGCGAACTGTTCGCTCCAATATGCGTAAAGACCTGTAGTTCGTGGTCACATACTGAGTGCCGACGCTCGTGCCGATCGGTGTCGCCGCCCGCGAGATGGGCGTCCACCCCGACACCTTGCGTCGGTGAAAGCTCAAGGGGAGGATCGAGCCTGCCACCCGGTTGCCACGGGTCGGTCCGCGTGGATCGGTTGGCGTCCCAGTCTGGCAGAGTAGCTCGATGACCAGTAGGACGGCGGGGAGGATCGGACGCAACCGAGGTGGGGCGTGGCTCGTGCTCAGCCGTGACGTCTCTGACTCGGTACGGATCGACGGCGAGCCGCACGTCCAGGCGGGCCTGGTGCTGGACATGGACACCGGGCTGGTGAGAGGGGTGGCGGTGGGCGCGACCGAGAGCGATGCGCTCACCGAGGCACTCGAGATGGGCTTCACCAAGCCGGCGGGCACCCTGCCGCCGGGACGACCAGACGCGGTGCTCTGCGCTCCGCAGCTAGAAGCTCGGCTGCTCGAGATCTTGCCCTCGCTCGTCGCCGGCGATCGTGTGCCTCCGGTTCGGACGATCGAGCCGCCGACCGAGGCAGAGGACATCTTCGACACCTTCGTCGGGCACATGTCCGGTCGCCGGCAGCCCGCCGAGCTGCCGGATCCCTCCGACTGGGCTCTGCTGTACCGCTGCGCGTTCGACTTCTACCGAGCCGCGCCCTGGGCTCGATGGCACGACGCGATCGCGCTGGTCCTCGAGACGAGCATCGCAGACACCGCCGGCGGTTGGGCTGCGGTCGTGATGGGCAACTCAGGAATCCAGCACGGCCTGGTCCTCTACCCCGGCGGCCGCATGCCGGAAGGTCTTGACGACTGGGAGCCCGGACTCCCCGTCCCCATGCCGCCGGGGACGCTCTCGCTGACCCTGGACCCACCATCCGACCTGCCGTCGGACCTCCGCGACAAGGCGTTCCGTTACGGGTGGCCACGAGACGCGGAGCTCGTACCTGTCGTGCTTCGCCTCGCCCAGGAAGGCGGGGGTGACCCGGGAGCGACGGACGTCCGGCTGCTGGCGGTCGCGCTGGCCGCAGTGACCGCCCACGACGCCCGCGGTCCCGTTGCGGTCGGTTCGGCCGATCAAACGACCAGCGGGGAGATCGTGCTCGGAAACGGGCGTAGGGCGCGTTTTTCGATTGCCCAGGAGCCGCCCCTACCGGACCCTGTCGTCCCCCGTTTCCGTGTCCACGAGGCCGGCTCCGACCTCGTCCCTCAGGGCACGCCGGTCGTGCTCGGTCACCTCTCCTGGACATCCGTGAGCGCACTGCGTGCCGCGGCACAGATTCACCGGCCGTTCCCCCCTGGGGCCCCGCGACCTGCCGGCACGGAGGTGCCGCTCCTGGCGATCCTGCCGACACCGAAGAACGGCGCGTCCGTCGCAGCCAAAGTCGCCGAGCTCGACCCCTACGGAGTCGCGGCTGTTCGTACCGACGCAGGCCAGGAGGTGTTCGTCCTCGTCGGCGGCAATGGCGCGCAGCTGCTGTTGGAGGTTCCCGCCAGCAGCCCCAGCATGTCGGACTTCCGCCGACGAATGGCCTCGACCAGCGGGCTCCACGTCGTCATGGTGGCCGACGCCGCGACCAGCAGCGGCGAAGGCACCGTCTATGGCTTGTTCGAATGTCACCAGGCACCAACGAAGGGGCCCCGCCGGAGCGACGACCGCCAGGCTGCCAAGCGCCAGACTGCCGGCGGCCAGACCGCCAAGCGCCGAAGCCGACAGGCGTCGAAGCGCCGGAAGTAGGCACGTGGGCGACCGAAGGAGCCCCCGGCGCTGCCGATCGGCGCCACGCTCTACCATCCTGGGCGGCCGAGATCCTGGGCGGCCGAGATCCTGGGCGGCCGAGATCCTGGGCGGCCGAGATTCCGCGCTGCCGAGCGCGTGCGCTGTCGAGCGCGTGCGTGGCCGAGTGCCTGTCGGCATCGCCCGCGCCGGCCATCCGGCGGTGAACGCGGGCATCGACGAGAAGACAAGGAAGACAAAAGGGTCACGTGAAGTGCAGTGGAACGACCACGAAGGAGGACCACGTGAAGTACGCGAAGCTGGGCCGGACCGGTCTCGACGTGTCGCGCATCTGCCTCGGCTGCATGAGCTACGGGGACGCGTCCCGTGGGAACCACCAGTGGGCCCTCTCCGAAGAGGAGAGCCGACCTTTCATCGGAAAAGCGCTCGAGTCGGGGATCAACTTCTTCGACACCGCGAACGTGTACTCGGGGGGATCGAGCGAGGAGATCCTGGGCCGGGCTCTGCGCGACTTCGCCGACCGTGACGAGGTCGTCGTCGCCTCCAAGGTGTGCGGGCAGATGCGGGAAGGGCCCAACGGGTCGGGCTTGTCCCGCAAGGCGATCATGGCCGAGCTGGATCACAGCCTCACGAGGCTCGGCACCGACTACATCGACCTGTACCAGATCCACCGCTTCGACCCCGCGACGCCGATCGAAGAGACCCTGGAGGCGCTCCATGACGCGGTGCAGAAGGGCAAGGTGCGCTACATCGGCGCGTCGTCCATGTACGCCTGGCAGTTCACGAAGGCCCTGTACACCGCCGAGATCCACGGGTGGAGCAGGTTCGTGAGCATGCAGGACCACTACAACCTCCTCAACCGGGAAGAGGAGCGAGAGATGCTGCCGCTCTGCGCCGATCAGGGGATCGGCGTCATTCCCTGGAGCCCGCTCGCACGCGGCCGCCTCGCGCGTGCGTGGGGCGAGAAGACCAAGCGCTCCGAGACGGATCGCTTCGGAACCCAGCTCTACCAGGACTCTGACCGCGCCGTCGTAGCGCGCGTGGCAGAGGTGGCCGGAGAGCGCGGGGTGCCGATGGCGCAGGTGGCCCTCGCATGGCTCCTGTCGAACCCGGTCGTCACCGCCCCGATCGTCGGCGCCACGAAGCTCGCGCACCTCGACGACGCCGTGGCCGCCGTGGAGCTCGAGCTGAGTGACGAGGAGCTCCGGCGCCTGGAGGAGCCGTACGAGCCCCACACGATCGCCGGCTTCGACCTCCCCGTCGTCCGAGGCGCAAGACCGCGGAGCTGAGCGCCCGCCCGGGACGAAGGCCACGGAAGCCTGGCTGGCGCGCTCGAGGCCGTGTCCTTTCCTGCAAGCCGCGCACCGGTCGCCGCCGCATGACGGGGCGCCAGCTCTCACGGTCCGGGAGCTGCGCAAGTCCTACGGCGAGGTCGAACGCCTCCACGGCATCAGCTTCAGCGACGCGGCGGGGCAGATCTTCCGGGACATGTCACCTCGAAGGCAAAGCCTCTGGCGACCCACCCGCCGGAATCGTGAACCTCTCCCCGAAGGAGCGCTTCGTGGGCGTGCTCGCCTCGTCGGCCGCTGCTCCACTGAGCGCTACCACCTCAGCCATCGTGTCCGTCGCCACCCTTGGCCACCTCGACAGCCCTTGGCGCCCGGAGCGAGCCCGAGCGCCGCGCATAGACGCGGGCGCAGGGCGAGGTCGTCAGCTCGGTCATGTCCCCCGCCAGGTGGTCGTCGACGCGTGCGCCATCGACCAGCACCATGCGGCGATGGCCCGCATCCAGGGCGCCACCTACGTGCTCGGCCCCGAACCTGGCGAAGCGGTCCGGGTGCTCAACGATGATCGTCACCGTGGGGTCGCAAAGGAGCCCCGAGGACTTGCGGCGTTTGCCCTTGAGAGCAGAGCCGACCTCGGTCACCACCTGGTCGACCGAGCACCCGTTCGCCGTGGCCCAGGTGGTCACTCTCGCCACCTGGGCGGTCGAGGTCGGCCTTCTGGTCGGACGAGCAGACACGGGCGTAGACGGCGGTCCTGCCAGCGAGAGCCGGACCATCGCCGGAGAGATCCCCGAGCATGATGAGCCCGCCCACCCTCTGACGATCCCCGAGGCGGTGGCGGGCTCGAGGACTTCCAGGGCCTCGCTGCCGCAGGCCGGGACTTCGGCGTCGACCGGTACGGTTGTGGTCCCGATGACCCGGATGACGCAACCCGACGCCGGGATCCCCTGTGTGTACTGCGGCACGCGCCACCCTCGGGCGATCGACGTGCGGCGCTGCTGGGAACGATCGGCGGTCCTCCAGCGTGCCCAGTCGGGCTCGGCGTCCCTCGACCGCCCGGCGTCCCTCGACCGCCCGGCGTCCCTCGACCGCCCGGCGGCCCTCGGCCGCCCGGTGTCCCTCGACCGCCCGGCGGCCCTC
>JAJYXS010000168.1 GCA_021801615.1 Actinomycetes bacterium | reverse complement strand
CGCTCACGGTCGTCGCGCTCGTCACGGGCGGCGCGCACTTCCGGCGGCGGGCCTGAACCGCGCCCTCCGCCGGCGCCCCCGGACCGGCACGCGGGGCGCCCGCGCCGCGGCCGGTCGCGGGCGTCAGCGCCCGGCGCCGGGGCGACCCGGCCACGCCATGCCGGCCCACGGGTCGCAGTCGGGCGTCAATCATTCGACATGATGGGAGGGCGTGGACACCCGTTTGGGACGTTGAGATCGGAGGATCAAGGGGGATAGTGCCTCTCCGGGCCTACCGGAGGCAGGCCTGCGCCTGGGAGCCTGCCTCCGGCGGCCACAAGCCGCGGCCTCAGACCGCTTGGGCGACGCTGTCCGCAGAGGGCTGAGGCTCGAGCCGACCGATCGCCGGGTCGAAGAGACGGACCTCGTAGACGGCCTCGTATGGGATCTCGTACTTGGCGAAGAGATCCAGCAGCGTCTGCTTGGTCGGCGCATTCCAGTGGCAGAAGCTCTTGTCGTCGGCGAAAGCGCAGAAGGTGCTGTGCCACGTCACCCCCTGCGGCAGCTGCTCCGTGGTCAGCGGCTGCAGCTGCTGCTCGCTGAAGACGACGGGATGGACTGCAATGAACCGCAACATCTGACTTGCCTCCAGGCCCGAGGGCCGCTCGCAGTTGGAAGGGCCCCCCGAACGCAGCTTCGCCGTCGTGCCGAGGGGCCATTTCTCGGATCTGTGCTGCAACCGGTCAGGGGTCGCCGCGACCTTTGACCCGGCCGTCGACCTAGGCCCCACCCGGATTCAGGATCTGGCCGAGCATGTTGTAGGGGTTAGGAACCCGACCGATGTCGCCCCACATGTGCTGGCCCTCGTACTGGCCGGTTCCCATTCCAACGAAATGGACCGCCGGGATTCCGTCCTGGAAGCTGCCAGTGAAGGTCCCGGTGAACATCAGCTCGTCCGCAAAGCTGTAGAGCATCCAGGTGCCCCAAGTCGGTCCGCTGAGCGTGGCATCCAGATTCGCGCTGGCGGTCACCACGTCGTAGCCGGTCTTGCGTGGCTCGACCTGGCTGGGGTCATCGGCGCGCCAGCTGAACGCGAGCTCGAACAGCGTGATGTCCCGGATGCGCAGCCGGCCATCCACCTCGGTCCAGGAGCCGGGGTCGATGACGCAGAACGCGGGGTCGACCCAGGTGTAGGGACATTCGGTCCCGGTCCCCGGCATGCCGGCTGGGAAGTACAGGCCCACGAACTCGTCGTGGGTGGCTCTGGCCGACGCGGTCGGAGCGGCAAGACCGATCAAGAGGATCGCGAGAAGCAGGGCGATTGCCACGTGCGGGCGTCGCATGACGAATGCCTCCTTTCGGACCACACCATCGGCTCACTGCATGCAGTCTTGCGGGAGCCGTATTGCTCGCGGCCTACAATGGGATAAGGCTCTGACCGTCGACTGACGAACCGCTGACAGCAGGACCGGCTGTGGAGTTCCGGCTTCTTGGGCCGCTCGAGGTTCAGGACGAGGGCAGACCGGTTCGGGTGCCCGGCGCCCGGCAGCGTGCCCTTCTGACGATCCTGCTCACATGGGCCAACCAGGTCGTCTCTGCGGACCGCCTCATCGACGATCTCTGGGGAGAGACGCCGCCTGCAGAGCCCGCCAACTCCCTCCAGGCCGCGGTCTCGAGGCTCCGTCGGGCGTTGGGGCCAGTGGCCCGTGATGCCGCGGCCGGACCACGGATCGCCACCCGTCCTCCGGGGTATGTGTTGGAGGTCGACCCCGAGGCCATCGACGCTGCGCGCTTCGAACGCCTGAATGCCGAGGGGCGGAGGGCGCTGGCAACCGGCGATGCGGACAAGGCTTCGGTGCTGATCGACCGGGCCCTTGCGCTCTGGCGCGGACCTGCACTCGCTGAGTTCAGCTATGACTCCTTCGCGCTGGCGGAGATCGACCGTCTGGAGGAGCTGCGGGTGACGGCGCTCGAGGCGCGTGCGGAGGCCGGCCTTGCCTGCGGCCACCATGCCGAGCTGTTGGGCGAGCTCCGGGCGCTGGTCTCCAGTCATCCGTTCAGCGAACGTCTGCGCAGACAGCTGATGGTCGCGCTCTGCCGCGCCGGCCGCCAGGGCGAGGCGCTTGAGGTGTACCGCGAGGGTGAACGCGTCCTCGCCGAGGAGCTGGGTATCGAGCCGGGTCCGGATCTCCGCCAGGTCGCCGCGGCAATCTTGGAGGGTGACCCCGATCATCTGCTGGCCTCACCGGTGAGCCAGCCGGGCGCGGGCCCCACCAACATCACCAGCCAGGTCACGAGCTTCATCGGCCGGGATCACGAGACCGCGGAGCTGGCGCGGTTGCTCGCCGATCGGAGGCTGGTCACAGTGACAGGGCCCGGCGGCTCGGGAAAGACCCGCCTCGCCCTGCACGTCGCCGCGGAGCTGGTCCACGCGTTTCCGGACGGCGTCTGGCACATCGACCTGACCGCCGTTCCGTCCACTCGCTACGTCGTCCACGCCATCGCGAGCGTGCTCCGCTTCCCAGTCGACCAGTACACGAGCGATCTCGACGCGAAGAGCCAGCTCCTCGACTACCTCCACGACCGCTCGATGCTGCTGGTGCTCGACAACGCGGAGCACCTCGCGGCGGGATCGGATCTCTACACCCAGATCGTTGCCTTCGCTCCAGAGGTGAAGATCCTCATCACCTCGCGCGCGCGCCTCAACCTTCACGACGAGTCGGTCCTCGACCTCGCGGGGCTGCCGTACCTGCCGTCCCGCAACGGTCAGGAAGACCCAGATGCGCTCCGCCTGTTCATCGATCGCGCCCGCCAGGTCGACCCGCATCTCGATCTCTCAGGCCAGAACCGAACCGCCGCCCTGCGGATCTGCTCGCTGGTCGACGGGATGCCCTTGGGCCTGGAGATCGCCAGCGCCTGGGCCGCCGCCCTCTCCTGCCCGGAGATCGCCCGCGAAATCGAGCGCAGCTTCGACTTCCTCGCCACGACCATGCACGACATCCCGGAAGGGCACCGCAGCATGCGGGCCGCCTTTCAACACTCGTGGAACCTGCTCGACGGGCAGGAGCAGGCCGGGTTGCGGAAGCTGTCAGTCTTCAGAGGGAGTTTCGATCGCCACGCCGCGCTGGAGGTCGCGGACGTCGATGTTCACCTGCTGAGCGATCTCGTGGGCAAGTCCGTCGTTCGCCGAGAGGGTGCTGACCGGTGTGGGATGCACAGTCTCATCCGTCAGTACGCCGCGGAACGCCTGGCCGCGAGGTCGGGTGAATTGGCGACCACGGCGCGCCGGCATGCCGAACACTACGTGGGACGGCTGATGGAGCGTGAGCGCAGCTTCGTCAGCGACCTCGCCCTCCAAGCCAGGGGGGAGATACAACCCGACGTTGCCGACCTCCGTGAGGCGATCCTGCACGCAGCCACCAGCTGGGGAGACGAGCCCGCCGTCGCCGCGCTTCGCTCGTTGCTCACCTTCTACCGTCTCGGTCTCCACGAGGGGATCGCCACCTTTCACGAGGTCGTCGAGGCGCTCGAGAAGCGCGGCGTAACGATTTCGAGTGAGGAGCCTGCCCGCCGAACGCTCCTGTCGGCGATCGTCGGCCAGGCGTTCTGCGAGACGATCTGCGGCGTCGCAAGCTCCGAGGGCACACTGCGCCGCTGCCTGCCGATCTTGCGTGCGGAGCCTGCTCTCCGCCGAGAGCTCGGGCTCGCCCTGCTCTGCGTGGGGACCGACGTCGACTATCGCGGCGACGCGCGCGAGGCAGCCAGGTGGCTGGAGGAGGCGCTGGCGATCCTGCGCGAGGTCGGCGACGAGTCGCTCGTGTGGCCCTGCCTCCTCTGGCTCGGGTGGGCGCGTCTCGAGCTTGGGCAGGGCAAACGGGCCACGGCCGTCTTCCGTGAGGCGCATGAGATCAGCGCACGCATCGGCGATCTCCAGGGGGTGGCCTACAGCCTCACCAAGCTCGGCGCTGCAGCTGACGCACGAGGCGCGTACGCGGAGGGAAAGCGGTACCACATGGGCGCCCTCGACGCCTTCATCCGCCTGGGTGATCGAGCCGGGCCGGCCTATGCCATCAGTCGCATGAGCGTGAGCGCCTGGGGAATGGGTAGGTTCGTGGAAGCGGAACGCCTCGGGCGTCAGGGCCTGGAGCTGTCGACCGCCATCGGACACAGCTGGGGCATCGGGACGTCGTACTGCCGGATCGGGTTCGCCAAGCTCGGGCAGGGAAGGGTGCTCGACGCCGGCGCATCGTTCCGGTGCGCTCTGCAGCACGCCCTCGACCACGAACTCGCCTCGGTCGCGCTCTACGCGCTCATCGGCGCAGGCGCATTCATGGTGCGCACAGGAGAGACCGGTCGAGGCGCTTGGCTCCTGAGGTCCGTCCGGCGTCACCCAGACGCTCCGGCGTTCTATCGCCTGATCGCGCAGCGCGAGCTGGCGGCCGTCCAGGCAGGACCGCCCGCGGACAGTGGGGATCGGCCGCTACGGCACCCGTTCGGGTATGGGCTGGTGGAGGTCGCACGGGCGGTTCTCGACGAACTGCCGCTCGCCGAACGCCGACGTCCCGAATTCGCCAGCCTCAGCTCGAAATAGGACGGATGGTCCGGGTGAGAGATGTCGAACCGCCATCGACCTCAGCGCCCGTTCAGGGAGGCACATTCCGGCGCGAGCACCTTGCTACCCGGCCACGATTGGCGGCCCACATCCCATCTTGTCTTGCAGACACAGAGGCGAGCGGACCGCT
>JAJYXS010000104.1 GCA_021801615.1 Actinomycetes bacterium | reverse complement strand
GGTTCTGCTCGAAGGCGCAGAGAAGCGGCCTCAAGCCCTTCGTCACCGTCGCGAAGACCATCCGCAAGCGTAAAGTGGGGATCCTCGCCGCGATCCGCCTCGGCATCAACAATGCCCAGCATGAAGGCCTAAATCGGCGCGTCAGGCTCATCGTCAACCGCGCCTACGGCTTCCACTCCGCGAAAGCGGCCCTCGGGCTCATCATGCTGACCCTCGGGCCGATCAACCACGTCCTTCCCCACGAGCGTGTGCCAATAGTTGATCCCTAGATCGACCCACATTCATGCCGGGAGGCCCCCATTCCTTTCCCCCGTTCGCGTCGTTGCCGATCAGCTCGTCGGGTAGCCCCGGCCCATTGCTGGGCCGGGGCCCCCTCAGAACCGGACGTGCACGTTTCCGCGCATCCGGCTCAAGCAAGCCCAAGGGCTCGCGGACGTTGCAGAGACTGCGGACCCGGTGCTGCCATAGATCGCTGGTAGCACCGGGCGTGTACAAGGCGAAGCGTGCTGCTGCCGTCCGACGTGCCTTGCGCCTCGAAGGTCAGGTGCCGTTTTGCCAGCACCTTCTTCGTGGTGCGCACCCACTGCGCCCATTCCTCGGGACTCTGCGGCGGGTGGTCGGCGACGAGGAGCAGTTCCTCGCACAACGGACAGGCCCCGTGCTGTGACCGCAAGAGCCGCAGGCTGAGGTTGTCCATCGGCGGGGGTGCCGCTCGACGGCGCCGGCTGGCCCAGTACTCGGCCAAGACGGGATCGTCGGGTGATGACCCCATCCTCACCATCTGGTGCCGGACGATCTTCGTCCAGGCGTGCTTGACCAGGTAGGCGCCACTCGTGCGGTCGCCGAACACCCAGCGGTCACGCCGGGACTTGTTGAACCTGGCGAAGTACCGGTCAACGATCCAGTGCTTCGACTTCTTCGGGTGGCTCTGCTTGGCCCACTTGTAGGTGAGCGTCCACAGATAGCGATCCAGCGCCGAGAACTGCTCGCTGGACACCACCGTCCGGTAGTAGTTCGCCCACCCCCGAACGATGGGGGTGAGCCGTTGCAGCACCGCCACAGCGTTGTGGCCCCGCAGCGCATGCATCTCGGCACGGAGCCGCTGACGGTGGCGTTTGATGGCCGCCTTGGACGGGCGGATCAGAAGCTTGTTCGACTGTCGGCGAACGCTGAACCCGAGGAAGTCGAAACCCTCGTCGAGGGAGACGATGCTCGTCTTGTCCTCGTTGAAGGTCAACCCTTTGGGCGCCAGCCATTCCGCCAGCCGGGACTTCACCTCTTCGGCCTGCGCCTTGGTGTGGCACAGGGCAATGAGGTCGTCGGCGTACCTGATCAACACCGGGGAGTCCGGCCTGAGCTCGCCGGCGTGGACACCGGTGCTCTGGTAGCGGACCCCGGCGGCCTGCTCCATTCCGTGAAGGGCGATGTTGAGCAGCACGGGACTGATCACCCCGCCCTGAGGAGTTCCCTCCTCGGTCGGGGAGAATCGGCCTTGTTCGACCACACCGGCCTTCAACCACTGCTCGACGTGCTTCCTCGCAGGGAAGGTGCCGAGCCGGTCGAGAAGCTGGGAATGGTCGATCCGGTCGAACGCCGCTGCCAGGTCGGCGTCGAGGCACCACTTCCGGCGTGGGTTGGGACCCCTCGCCACATGGAAGATGGCCTCGATCGCGTCGTGGCAGCCACGGCCCGGCCGAAAGCCGTAGGACTTCGGCTCGAACCGTGCCTCCCACTCGGGCTCCAGGGCATTCTTCAGCAGTGCCTGTTGCGCACGGTCGAAGATGACAGGGATGCCGAGCGGGCGCTGCTTCCCGTTCGCCTTTTCGATGTACACCCGCCGGACGGGTCGGGCCGCTGGGGCAGTGTCATGGTGGCGCAACCGGTCGGCCAATGCGGCCTTCCCCGGAGCGGTCACGACGACCACCTTGTCGACCCCCGCCGTCTGGCGACCAGCGTTGAGCTCGGTCACTCGCCGCACGCTCGAAAGCGCGTTGGCCCGGGACCGGAGCATCAACTTCTGCAAACTGCGGACCTTCCTCAGGTCCCCTGCCTGCGATGCCGTGAAGATGCGCTGCCGCAGACGCCGTACGTCGTCCTCGAACTTCAGCCAGTCGATCGACCGCCAGTCGAAAACGTCGTCCTCCGGTCCGTTCACCACGGCGATGCCGCCGTGGTGCCCAACTTGTCCTTCGGTTCTGGAGTCCTCGGTCACGTTCCTCACAGGCTCACCCGACCCGCGTCAGCACCCTTTCGGGTCGGGCAGCTGCCCGTGTCCGGCCAGTTGTGCGGAGCGGCCGACGGAGGATCGGCCATTCTGCCCCGGTTTCCTGTTGCCTTTCGGCCGTCGGCATTCGCTTCTCGGGTCGTCCATTTCCCGCTGGAGAGCTGGGCCTCCCTTGCGGTCGGCTTACCGGTCTTGTCAGGACCGGACCCCAACGGGGTTCCCACGTTCCACACGCAGTAGATGCGACCGGGGTGGGTGCCTCCTGTATCCCGGGGACGGCGGTGCTCACCCGGACGACAAAAAATCCCCGACCGGCGCCTGCCGCATTTCAGCGGCCAGTCCCTCCACCCCGCTCCAGCAACCCATCTGGCGAGGCTCGTCGATAACGAGACATCAACGGAGGTTCACGCAATTCACCCGTCCGGTCTGCCCCTTGCCCGTAGCCCCAGGATGGAACAAGGACCCTTCGGCTTTCCCCCGAGCTTCGCACCCTGCCGTTGCCAGCAACGCACGTCGAGGGTGGGGCCAGGCCATCGAGCACGGACCTGGTGCTACACAGCCGGCATAGGCCGGACCTCCGATCTGCGAGCACGCTCGCTGCGTGCGACTTCGTGTTGCACCTTCTTCTTCGTGTCGACGCTGATCACCGGGTCACCTGCCGCGAGGCGCTCGGCGACGAGGGCGTTCAGGTGGTTGAACTGGCCGCCCCGGTCGGGATGGCTTGCCCCCTCGTTCTGCTTCGACGGCGCCTGCAGTGAGTAGCCCATCTCGTGCAGCAGCCGCCGGACCAGCTCAGCAGAGACCTTGAAACCAGCCGACTGCAGGTCCCGAGCGAGCTCGTAGGTCGACTTGAGCGTCCAGCGCAGTGCCGACATCGGGTGGCCCCGCGTCTCGGGATGGACGAGCTCGTCGAGCGCTTCGGCGAGACCTGGCTGCTTGTCGATCGCCGGCTTCTCGCCAGCCCCCAGAGCGCGGACCCGATCGGAGGGCTCGATCCCTTCGCGGACCTCGCGCACGGCGCGCCAGAGCGTGTTCGAACTCATTCCCGACGCCTCGACGACGAACCCCTGGCCGCCGCGGCCGAACGCCTCTGCGAGCGCGCCGGCCACGATCCGCCGCTGGCGCTCGTTGAGGTGCGGGCTCGCCGTCTCGAAGAAGGTCGTCAGCGCCTCGGAGGAGAACTCTACACCGTCATCGTACTACCCGCGTCTAATTCTGTGGTGGGCCCTTAGCCGACGACACAGCTTTTCCAAGGCGCGAACTCGGGTTCCCCGAAGCTGGCAGCAGTCGACTACGTCGCCTTCCTGGACAAGTGACGACGCTCGAGAGCCCGACGCTAACGCGACCGCAGCAACCTCCAATCCCTACCGTGCAAGCACGGTGTCGTAGATCCGCCGGTACTGCCCGGCGATGGCGGACCAGGAGAACTCCTCGACGCGCGCGCGCCCCGCCTGGCCGATCCGCTGCGCCCGCTGGTCGTCCTCGAGCAGCTGCCGCAGTGCCGCTGCCAGGGCTTGCCCGTCGAAGGGGTCCGCGAGCACGCCGTCGATGCCGTCGTGGACGTACTCGGGTGCGCCGCCGCGCGAGGTCGCGACGAGTGGCGCGCCGGCGCGCCACGCCTCGAGCGCGACGATGCCGAAGGGCTCGAGCCGGCTCGGCATCACGAACACGGCCGCGCCGGCCATCGCGACCGCCACGTCCTCGCGCGACAGCCGACCGGGGAAGAGCACCCGGCCATCGAGCCCGCGGCTCCGCACGAGGGCTCCGAGAGCCTCGAGCTCGGGACCGGCACCGCCGATCACGAGGTCGACGTCTCCGAGCTCGGGAGCGACTCGGGAGAAGGCCTCGACGAGCAGGTCGAAGCCCTTCTTCGCGACGACCCTGCCGACTGCGAGCACGTAGCGTCGGCCCGCTTGCACGCCGAGGAGCGGCGCCGACCCTCCCGCCGGCGCGGCACCGACGAGTGTGGCGCCTGCCGGCTGAACACCTGGCACGGTGAGGTCGACGCCGTTGAAGACGACCTGGCCGCGGCCTGGTGCGAGCCC
The DNA here is from genome assembly GCA_021801615.1 of Actinomycetes bacterium. Taxonomy (GTDB): domain Bacteria; phylum Actinomycetota; class Acidimicrobiia; order Acidimicrobiales; family RAAP-2; genus JAJYVT01. Next base: position 475 of record JAJYXS010000104.1, on the reverse strand, counting down.
GAAGCGTCGCTCGGCGTCGTCGAGGGTGAACTGCGAGCAGCCCGTCACGGCTCGTGCGCGCCGGATCGCCGCGCGCAGCCCCGTGCGGAGCACCGCCGAGTGGTCGAAGATGTCGTCGTTGTCCATGACCGTCTCGCCCTGGAGCGTGACGACGAGCGGCAGACGCGCGAGGAGCGAGAGGCCGAGCGCGTACACGCCGTTCGGCCCGAAGCACTGGACGTGGAGAAGGTCGGGGCGCAGCTCGGCGGCGGCCCTGCGCATCTCGGACACGGCCCGCAGCCCATAGGGCACGGCGCGTGCGACCGAGCCGATCTCCGCAGCCGGCAGCTCGAAGTGGAACCGCCGGACGGTGATGCCGTCCATCACCTCGCGCGCCGCGAGGGCGCTCGTCGGCAGCCGACCCGTCCAGACCTCCACGACGTCGCCGGCTCGCACGAGCTCGCGCGCGAGGTGACGGGTGAGCTCCTCGACGCCG
>JAJYXS010000121.1 GCA_021801615.1 Actinomycetes bacterium | reverse complement strand
GCTGGCCAAGGTCCGAGAGGACAAAGAGCGCGAGGCCGCGATGGGCTTCGACGGATCCTGGGTCGCACATCCCGACCTCGTCCCGCTCTGCAAAGAGGTCTTCGACGCCGTCCTCGGGGAGCGGCCGCATCAGATCACACGGGCGCAGTCCCTGACTACCCCGAGCGCGGCCGCGCTGGTCGATGTGCGCTCTGCGAACGCCGCCTGCACCGAGGAGGGGCTGCGCAACGACGTCAGCGTGGCACTGCAGTACCTCGCATCCTGGCTCGGGGGCAACGGCGCGGTGGCGATCTTCAATCTGATGGAGGACGCGGCGACGGCGGAGATCGCGCGCTCGCAGATCTGGCAGTGGCTGCACAACGAGGTGACGCTCGAGGGTGGCGAGAAGGTGAGCCGGGAGCTCGTCGAGCAAGTGGTGGACGAGGAGCTCGCGAAGATCCGCGCGTCCTACGGTGCCGCGTTCGATGCCGAGCGCTTCGAGCAGGCGAGAAGGCTCTTCGTCGAGCTCGCCTTCTCGGAGAGCTTCGTCGAGTTTCTGACCCTTCCCGCGTATGACGCCATGCCATGAGCGCCCCGACGAGGCTCGACGAAGTCCGAGACCGCCTGGCAGCCGAGCTCGGCGAGGCGGCGCTGGTGACCGATCGCGCCGAGCTGCGCACCTATGAGTGCGACGGGCTCGCTCACCTGCGGGTCGTGCCGGCCCTCGTCGTCCTCGCCGAGACGGCAGAAGAGGTGACCTCGGCGGTTCGGGCCTGTGCGGAGGCGGGGGTTCCCTTCGTCGCCAGGGGCTCGGGCACCGGCCTTTCCGGGGGTGCCCTACCACACCCCGACGGCGTCCTCCTCGTCACCTCGCGCATGCGCCGCGTCATCAGGGTCGATCCCGCGAACGAGCGGGCCACGGTCGAGCCTGGCGTGACGAACCTCGAGATCACCAAGGCCGCGTCACCCCACGGCTTCTACTTCGCACCGGACCCCTCGAGCCAGCAGATCTGCTCGATCGGAGGCAACGTCGCGGAGAACTCCGGCGGGGCGCACTGTCTCAAGTACGGCTTCACCGCACAGCACGTCACCGGGCTCGAGATCGTCACGCCGGACGGTGAGCGCACACAGATCGGCGCCGGAGACGCCGCCGACGCGCCTGGCTATGACCTGGTCGGCGCCTTCGTCGGCTCGGAGGGCACGCTCGGGGTCGCGACGAGGATCACCGTACGCCTGCTGCGGTCCCCCGAGGCGGTGCAGACGCTCCTCGCTGCCTTCGACGACACCGACGCGGCCGGTCAAGCCGTCGCGAGCATCATCGCGGCAGGCATCTTGCCGGCCGCGATCGAGATGATGGACGCCCTCGCGATCTCCGCCGCCGAGGCTGCGGTCCGTTGCGAGTACCCCGAGGGTGCAGGAGCGGTGGTCATCGTCGAGCTCGACGGTCCGACGGCTGAGGTCGGGCCGACACTCGAGGAGGTGGAGCGGCACTGTCGAGCGTGCGGCGCCTTCGAGGTCCGGCGGGCCGCAGACGCGGCCGAGCGAGCCAGGATCTGGAAGGGGCGCAAGTCCGCCTTCGCTGCCGTCGGCAGGATCAGCCCCGACTACATCGTCCAAGATGGCGTCGTCCCAAGGACCGCCCTGTCCGAGGTGCTCACCGAGATCGCCGAGCTGTCCCGTGCCGAGGACATACGTGTGGCGAACGTCTTCCATGCCGGTGACGGCAATCTCCATCCGCTCGTGCTCTTCGACGCCGCAGTTCCTGGAGAGCAGGAGCGCGCGGAGGCGGTCTCCTCGCGCATCCTTGAGCTCTGCCTCTCTCATGGCGGCTCGATCACCGGCGAGCACGGCGTCGGTGCCGACAAGGTCGGGGCGATGGCGAAGATGTTCTTGCCCGACGACCTCGACACGATGCAGCTCCTTCGCTGCGCGTTCGATCCCGCCGGCATCTGCAACCCGGGAAAGGTGTTTCCGACGCCGAGGCTCTGCGGCGAGGTGCCCGGCACGCGCAAAGGTGCGCATCGGCTCCAGGAGGCTGGCCTCGGGGAGCTGTTCTGATGCCGATCGACAAGGTCTGCTGATGCGCTCAGGAGCGCTCGCCGAGCTCGCTCGGGCCTGTGGCGGCAACGGTGCGCGTCGAGCCGCCGAGCCCGGAGACTGCGTCGACGGTGTGCCGCCTCGCTTCGTCGCGACGCCGTCCTCGACGGAGGAAGTCGCCGCCGCGATGCGCGTCGCACGGGCGCACCACCTCACAGTGGTCGTACGCGGTCGGGGGACCAAGCTCGACTGGGGGAACCCCCCGGAGTCGCTCGACCTCGTGCTCGATTTGTCAAAGATGGATCAACTGCTCGAGCACGCGCCCGGTGACCTGGTCGTAAGGGTGGAGGCGGGAATGCCGCTCGCCAGGTTGCAGGAGGCGCTCGGCCGCGCGCGCCAGTGGCTTCCGGTCGACGAGGTCGTCTCGAACTCGACCGTTGGCGGCGTGCTCGCGTCCGGGACATGCGGGCCGACGCGGATGCTCAATGGCTCCTTCGCGGACCTCCTCACCGCCGTGACCTTTGTCCGCGCCGACGGGATCGTCGCAAGAAGCGGCAGCAAGGTCGTGAAGAATGTCGCCGGCTACAATCTCACGCGCCTGCTCACTGGCTCCTTTGGCACCCTCGGCGTCGTGACCGATCTGACGGTTCGGCTGCGACCACTGCCCGAGCGGCGGTCCTTCGTCGTCGCGAGCTTCGAAGACGGCGCGGCCCTCGCGGGCCCGCTTGCCGCGCTCCGCCGCGCACAGCTCGCGCTCAGCGCGCTCGAGATCGACCGACCGGTGTCGACAGCCCCGATCCAGTTGGCCGCGCAGATCGAAGGAGGGGACGCAGGAGTCACCGTCCGCGCCGAGCAGGCAGCAGAGTATATGGGCACCACCGTGACTGCCAATGACCCGCCGCCTGGGTGGGGATCGCTGCCGGGGCCGACCACGTGCAAGGTGAGCGCTCCTGTCGCGTCGGTCCCCGAGTTGGTCGACGTCGTGGCCGAGCTCTCCGACGCTCATGACTGCCCGGTGGCGGTCCGTGGCTCGGCGGGTGTGGGTGTGGTGTTCCTCGGCCTTTCCGAGCTGCTCGAGGCGGGCGCAACAGCGCGCTTCGTCACGGCGTTACGCGACTGGGTGGGCCGAGCTGGCGGCAGCGCTGTCGTCCTCCGGGCGCCGGCGCCGGTGAAGGCTGCCCTCGACGTGTGGGGTCCTGTTCGTGGTCTTGAGCTGATGCGACGCATCAAAGCCCAGTTCGACCCCGATCGCCGGCTCGCGCCAGGCCGCTTCGTCGGACGGATCTGACCATGACGACGCCCGCCTCTGGCCCACGGCGCGAGGTCCGCGAGCTGCTGCGCGACTGCGTCCATTGCGGTTTCTGCCTTTCCTCCTGCCCGACCTATCTCCTTTGGGGAGAGGAGATGGACTCACCGCGAGGCAGGATCCACCTGATGGGCCAGTTGGCCGATGGCGCAGCACTTACGCCCTCGATGGCCCTGCACTTCGATCGCTGCCTGTCCTGCATGGCTTGCGTCAGCGCCTGCCCCTCGGGCGTGCGCTACGACCTGCTCATCGAACAGACACGGGCCGAGGTCGAGCAGTCTGGGCCCCGAAGGTTGTCCGAGCGACTGCTGCGCGCGGCTGTGTTCGCGCTCTTCCCCTATCCGCGACGTCTCGGATGGGCCCGGAACGTGTTGGCGGCTGCAGAGCGCCTTGGCATTCGCTCGTTCATCGAGTCCCGCGCCGCGCGGTGGTTTGTGCCCGACGTGCTGCGCACTATGACGGCGCTGGCCCCGCCCGCTGCTCCAAGAGCCCCGCTTCGGGGTCATCTTCCGGCCGCTGGCAGCCCGCGGGGCCGGATCGGGCTGCTCAGCGGTTGTGTGCAGCAGGTGTTCTTCTCCGAGCTGAACGCCGCGACGGCACGGGTGCTCGCCGCCGAGGGTTTCGAGGTCGTCGTGCCGCAGGCCCAGGGGTGCTGCGGGGCGCTGTCTTGGCATGCGGGCAGGACCGAGGAGGCGGAGCGATTCGCCAGGGCGACGATCGACGGCTTCGAGCGCCATCGCGTCGATACCGTCGTCGTGAGCGCCGCAGGGTGTGGATCTGCGGTCAAGGACTATGGACAGCTGCTGCGCGACGACCCGGCCTACGCCGAGCGAGCGCGCGCCTTCTCGACGCGCAGCCGCGATGTCGCGGAGCTGCTCGCAGAGGTTGGCCAGACGGCCACCTACCAGCCACTGCACGAGGTCGTCGCCTACCAGGACGCCTGTCACCTCGCCCATGCCCAACGCCTGCGCGCCGAACCGCGGGCGGTGCTCGGGGCCATACCCGAGCTGGAGGTCCGCGAGATCGACGAGCCGGAGCTTTGTTGCGGGTCGGCGGGCGTCTACAACCTTCTCCAGCCCGAGGCTGGACGCTCACTTGGCGACCGCAAGGCCGCCAACGTTCTCGCGACCGGCGCCGAGGTGCTCGTGAGCGCCAATCCAGGGTGCTTGATGCAGCTACGCGCCGCGCTTGCACGCGCGAGTCGGCCGATGCCGGTCCTGCACCTTGTGCAGGTGCTCGATGCGTCGATCCGAGGCGTGGCGCTGGCCGAGGTGACACGGCGAGCCGCGGGAGCGGGATAGGGCGAAGTTGATGTCAGGAGCAGTGCCGAGTGTGGTGGTCCAGTTGACGCAGACCAACCGAGGTGCGCAACGACGGTCGCCGATGGCACCGGAACGCAGGCGCGAGACCGGCCGCTGCGCGAAACCCGCGACTCCTCCACTGAAGACCACGCCACTTCGGTCCCGAACAGGCCCTGTGGCTCGAGGGCCCAGCAGCCCACAGGTGTCCGCGCGAGCTCGAGCGTCATGTCCAAGCGGAGAGGCCGACTGCTTGGCACGTAGCGACGAGTCAGTGAGGTGA
>JAJYXS010000171.1 GCA_021801615.1 Actinomycetes bacterium | reverse complement strand
CGTGATCTCCTGCCGCTCCCTGGGGTCCTGACCCCCTCGGAGGTCGTGGCGGCGCGCGCCCTTGGTGTCGGGACGGTGAAGCTCTTTCCGGCGGAGCCGCTCGGCCCCGCATATCTCGCGACCCTGCGTGGGCCGTTCGCGTCGATCGGCTTCATGCCGACCGGCGGCGTCCACCTCGAGAATGCCCCACGATGGCTGTCTGCAGGGGCGGTCGCGCTGGGCGTGGGCTCGTGGCTGGTCCCTGCCGACGGCGCTCTCGACGGCCTCGCTGAACGGGCACGCGACCTCGTTCGGACCGTCCGCTCCCATCCGGCAGCCTCCGGCGCAGGTGCGCCGGCCGGCAGGGGTCCGATCACGGACCGCCGGTGACGACGAGCGCCTCCACCTTCCGAGGGCGCGGCCCTGAGCTCGTCGAAGGGCGCGCGCACATGGCGCGCTCGGGGATCCGCGCGTTCATGGACCTGGCCTGGTCGGCGGGCGAGGTGATCCACCTCGAGGTCGGCGAGCCGAACTTCCCCACGCCGCCCCACGTCGTCGAGGCGGCCCACCGTGCCGCGCAGGAGGGCTGGACCAAGTACGTGGCGAACGCGGGGGTGCCTGCACTTCGCGCAGCGATCGCCGAGAAGCTCCGCTCTCGCAACCGCATCACAGGTGCCGCTCCGGAGGACGTCGTCGTGACCGCCGGCGGTGCCGAAGGGCTGTACGCCAGCCTGCTCGCGATCGTCGAAGCGGGTCAGGGAGTCCTGGTGCCCGACCCGGGCTGGCCGAACTTCCGCATGATCGCGACCGTCCTCGGCGCGCAGGCACAGCCGTACCGCTTGCGCCCCGAAGACGGGTTCCAGCCCTCTTTGGACGAGTTCGAGCGCGCAGCGACCCCGGCAACCCGGGCCGTCATCGTGAACTCGCCTTCCAATCCCCTCGGGACGGTGCTCGAGCGGGACAGAGCCGAGGCGATCGTCGAGTGGGCGGCGCGTCGGAAGCTGTGGCTCGTCTCCGACGAGTGCTACGACGAGCTGGCCTATGTCCCCGGCTCGCCCAGCCTCGCGTCCTTGGCCGACGCCGCGCACGTCGTGTCGTGCTTCAGCTTTTCGAAGACCTACGCGATGACCGGCTGGCGGGTCGGGTACGTCTACGCGGCGCGCTCGGACCTGATCGAGCTCGTCACGAAGCTTCAGGAGCCGATCCTCGCGTGCGTCAACGCACCGGCCCAGGCCGCCGCGATCGCCGCGCTGAGCGGCCCCCAGGAGGTCGTCGCCGAGATGCGCGACGCGTACCGTCGTCGGCGCGACGCGGCAGTGTCCCTCTTCCGGGCGGACGGCGTGCCCGTCGTCCAACCGGCTGGCGCGTTCTATCTCTGGGTGGACGTGTCCGAGTGGCGGCCTGACGACTGGACGTTCGCGGAGGAGCTCCTTTCCGAGGGCCGTGTCGCCGTCGCCCCGGGCTCGGCGTTCGGTGCCGCCGGAGCGGGCTGTCTGCGCATCTCGCTCGCGACCGAGGAGTCGGCCCTTCTCGAGGGGTGCGAACGGATCCTTGCCCAGCTCGGCACACCGGCCTTGCGGCGCTCACGCGGATGAGTAAGATCTTGGACACTGCGTCCAAAGTGATGCTTCGACCCGGCGGGGTGGGCGCTGCGGGACGCAGGCGGCGAAGCAGGTGACAAGAGGTCGACAAGAGGTCGAGGATGCCTGAAAGGGGGGATCCGAACATGGATCATGTCGAAGGTGACGAGATTGACCGAGAAGTCACCGGCACGAGCGCGGAGCAATCGAGAAAGCCGCTCTCCCGCCGGCAGTTCCTCACCAGAGCCGGCGCGGTCGGCCTCGGCATCCCGCTCGCCCGGGCGAGCGGGATGTTCGACTTGGCGAGCGCTCGAACCGGAGCACGAGCCGGTCGCGCCCTGCGCGGGGAGGCGGGCTCGTCCGGTGCCGCATCGCTGAAGGGCATCGTCGTCGGGCTCGCCACAGACATCGATACGCTCGATCCGATCTCCTTCCGCTCCGACGCGGCCTACGAGGCGGTCATCCAGGCGTACCAGGAGCCCGTGGACAACAGGGTCGTCACAGTGAAGGGCGTGCTGGAAGGGGTCCCAGGGTCGCTCGTCGCGACAGTGGCGTCGAAATTCTCCATCTCCCCGGACGCGACCGTGTACAAGTTCACGGTGCGCGACGGCGCGAAGTTCGCGAACGGCGAACCGGTGACGGCGAAGGCGTTGTACTACAGCTACCTGCGCGCGCTGGAGGGTCCCGGCTACGCATCGCTCGTGATGACACTGCTGACGGTGAAGCACGCGAGCCAGCTCGTCGTCACGGGGCCGAAGACGTTCGAGATCCACCTCTCTCAGCCGAACCCCATGGGGCCCAAGCTGATCCCGCTCTCGGTGCTCGTGGTCTACACACCGACATACTCGAAGTCGCACGCGACGAAGTCCGACCCGTGGGCGACGAAGTGGTACACGGGCCACATGATGGGGACCGGTCCCTACGTGCAGACGTCGACGTGGGAGTCGGGCAACCAGTACCTTCTCGCTCCCAACCCGCACGCGTGGGACAGGGGCCAGGTGCGCAACAGCGGTGTGCTGCTCAAGTACCTGCCGGACTCCGACGACCGGGCGCTCTTGGTGAAGAACGGGTCGATCGACATCGCCTTCGGGCTTCCGGCGTCGAAGCTCCACTCGCTGCGCAATGCGAGCAGTGTGAGGCTGATCAACACGCCGACCCGGAATTGGAACTTCCTCGGGATGAACACGACGATGAAGCCGTTCGACGACGTGCGTGTGCGACAGGCGGTCGCCTACGCGCTGCCGTACGACGAGCTCATCAAAGATGCGCTCTATGGGTTCGCATCGCCTCTGAGGGGGATCCTCTCGACAGGTACGCCGACGCTCGACACGAGCCTGTGGCCGTACAAGACGAACGTCTCGAAGGCCAAGCATCTCCTCGCCGAGGCGGGTTTCCCGAAGGGTTTCTCCTCGACGCTCACGGTGTCGGTGTCTCGTCCGAACGACGTGACAAGCGCGACCTACATCCAGGCCGCGTTGGCCAAGGTCGGCATCGACGTCTCGATCAGCCAAGCGTCGACAGCGAACTTCCGCACAAAAGAGGACACGGGTGAACTCCCGATGTTCATCGACTACTGGTACTCATGGGTCGACGACCCGTTTTACCAGATGTTCTGGCTCCTCAGTTCGAAGAACGCCGGTGCCGGTGGGACGAACCTCGCGAAATTCAAGGATCCCGCGGTGGACAGCTTGATCTCGAAGGGCTTCTACGAGAGCACAGCCGCCGAGCGCGACAGGCTCAGCCGTGAGGTGCAGTCCCTGTACGCTGAGCAGGTGCCCTACGTGCCGCTGTACTCGGAGAACTTCACCCTTGCCGTCGGCAAGGACGTGCGCGGAGTGAACGTGTGGCCTGACGACTACGTCCGGTTCCGGCTGCTCAGCAAGTAACGGGCAGCAAGAGGGCTCGAGAGGGCTCCTGAGCGAAAGGAAGCGGGTGACGATGTCCTCGAGGGCGCCGAGGTCGCGTGAGGGTCAGAGGCTCACCGGCGCCGCGTCGGGCCGTACCCGCTCCTGCGCCCGACCGCCGGGCACGAGATGGCGGACGGACCACCCGGACTGAGGAAGCGCAAGAAGACATGTTCCGCTATGTCCTGCGGCGCCTGGGTCTCGCCGTCGTCACGCTGGCAGGGATCGTGGTCATCGTGTTCGGGGTGACCCACATCCTGCCGGGGAACCCAGCGGTCGTCCAGGTCGGAGCGCAGGCCAACGCCGCCACGCTGAAGGCGGTCGAGCAGCAGATGGGCGTCAACCGTCCCCTCGTCAGCCAGTTCTGGTCGTACCTCGACGGCCTCGCGCACGGCAGCCTGGGGACGGCGTTCACGACGGGGGACTCGGTGACCTCCGACCTGCTGAACCGCTTGCCGGCGACGATCGAGCTCGCCGTCGCGGCCACGGCCATCGCGGCCGTCGTCGGCGTTCCGCTCGGCATCCTCGCGGGGCTTCGCGAGCGGCAGCTGCCGGACTGGCTCGCGCGGGTCGCGGCGATCGTGGGGACGAGCATTCCGCTGTACTGGCTCGGCCTGGTCCTCATCGTCATCTTCTACGCGACGCTGCACGTGGCTCCCGCGCCATCCGGAGAGGTCAACGCGTTCATGACGCTGCCGCCCGTGCGCACGCACTTCGTCATCCTCGACAGCGTCCTGGCGGGCGATTGGAGCGTCCTCGGGGACGCGCTGGCGCACCTGGCGCTTCCTGCGATCACGCTGGGGATCGTGGAGACCGCGCCCTTGCTCAAGATCACGCGCTCGGCGACGTTGGACGTCGTGAACAGCGACTTCGTCCGAACGGCCCGTGCGCACGGCCTGGGGAAGTTCGAGATCCTCCGCCACGAGATCCTCCGCAACGTCGCGACGCAGGTGCTCACGTCGCTCGGCATCGTGCTGGGCTTCCTGCTGGGAGGCAGCATCCTCGTCGAACGCATCTACGGATGGCCCGGCATCGGGCTGTACGCGTGGAATGCGGTGACGACGACGACATTCCAGGCCATTCAGGGCTACATCCTCACGGTTGGTGTCATCTACGTGCTCTTGAACCTGGCGGTCGACCTGCTCTACGCGGTGGTCGACCCCAGGATCAGGTTCGGCCACGTTCGGGTGCGGCGCCGTCCACGCTGGGGCGTCCCAGCCCGCCGGCTCGTCACCGTGCCAGGGACCGAGGGCACCCGAGCCGCATGACGACCTTCTCCACGCTCCTGCCGGGCGGGGAGGGACCCCCCGCGACGGGCGTCGAACCGGCGCGTGGCGCACGAGCGGCGCGCGCGGCCGGGGAGCTTCGAGAGCACCCGAACCTCCTGATCGGCGCCGCGCTGCTCTCGGTCGTCCTCGCCCTCGTCGTGTTCGGACGCGTGGCGC
>JAJYXS010000059.1 GCA_021801615.1 Actinomycetes bacterium | reverse complement strand
TGGCCGTAACTTCGGGCTAGTGAGGGTGGCCGCCCGCGAGCAGCTCGAGTGCATGGGGGACGACTTCGAGGACCGCGCGGAGCGACTCGGTCGCGCCCGAGGGCGACCCGGGGACGTTCAGGACGAGGCACGCACCGATGGTCCCGGCCACGCCCCGCGAGAGGCGCCCGAGCGGGCTCGCCGCGCGCATCGCTTCCGCGAGACCCGGAGCTTGCCGGTCGACGACCTTGGCGGTGGCCTCGGGCGTGAGGTCGTTCGGAGCGAAACCGGTACCTCCGGTCGTGACGAGAAGCCCCGCGAAGCCCTTCGCCATCTCGGCGAGCGCCGCAGAGACGGGTTGGACGCCGTCGGGAACGGTCCTGCGTTCGACGACCTCGAATCCGTCCCCGGTGAGCAGGTCGAGCAGTGCGGCGCCGGACCGGTCCTCGCGGGTCCCGGCGTGCACGGACTCAGAGACAGTCAGGATCTTCGCCTCGGGCGGCACGGCGCCGACGCTACCGTGCGCCGCGGGTCCTGGCTGACGTCATCGCGGGTGACCCGTGAGCGTGGCGGTGACCAGGTGGGCGCGAAGAGGCGCGAAGAGGCGATCGCCATTCTCGAGGGGGTGTGCGCTCGACGTGTGAGGCGTGAGACGAGCCGCCGTGCCACTCAGCCGGGTGGCACCACCTCCACGCTGACGTTGGTCGCCTTCACGACGGCGTCGGCCATCATGCCCGGCTCGAGGCCGAGCTCGTCTGCCGCCTCCCGGGTGATGAGCGACACGATCCGGTAGGGTCCGGCCTGCAGCTCGACGAGCGCGGCGACCTCGTCCCTCTTCACTCGCGTCACGATGCCGGCGATGTGGTTGCGCGTCGACTGCCCGGCACCGCGTGCCGCGTCCTGTTCGCCGGCGATCTCCGTTGCGAGCCGGGCGAGCTCAGCTCCCTCGACGCTCCGGCGACCGCTGGCGTCGGTGGTCGTCCGAACCCTGCCCGCGTCAGCCCAACGTCTCATCGTGTCGGGGCTCACGCCCATGAGCTTCGCTGCCTGGCGCATCCGGTACATGGGCACCGCTCGTACCGTACCTGGACCGGGAGCTCAGCTCCCGCCGACTTGTGTGGGAGGCCCGAGCCCGAGCCCGAGCGAGTAGCCCTCCAAGAAGACCAAGGCATCGTGCTGTCTCGGGTAGCGGTCGGCGACGGCGTGGAAGTCGGCCGAGTGGTCCGCGTGGAGAAGGTGGGCGAGCTCATGGACGATGGTCGCGTCGAGCACCCATTCGGGAACCGCTCGCAGACGGTGAGAGAGCCTGATCTCGCCCGTCAGGGGGGAGCACGATCCCCACCGCTTGCCCTGATTGGTCACCCAGCGAATCGAGGCGGGGCGAACGTTGTCGACGTATCGGTCGGCGAGGGCCGCGGCTCGCGCCGCGAGCGCGTCGTCAGTCGCAGCTGCGCGCGGCCGTTTGGCGAGGACGCGAGCGACGAGCCGCTCGACGAGCTCCGGGCGATCGGCTCGCGCCACGTGTGCAGGCAGCACGACGACGATGTGGCCGCTCTCCCAGAACGCTGCGGCGCTCTTGTGCCGCCGCGAGCTCGTCCGGACCACCACCTCGGGTCGCGTTTGTTGCGTCTCGGCGGTGGTGGGTGGCACGCTCGGTGTGGGCCACGGGCTCGGTCCGGCCGGCGACCCCTTGCCGGGCTCGAGGACATGCTCGGCAGCAGGGTCGCGAGGCCTCGGCGGCCCCCCACCGACAACGCTGCTCGAGCCGGCATGGGGCCCATCGCGGCCAGCAGGCGGCTCCGAGCTGGGGTCCGGAACCGAGCTCGCGCCAGCACGGCCAGCAGGTGGCTCACACCAGCGCAGTGGCAGCATCGGGGAGGAACGGGTGTCGGCCATCTCTCCATTGTGCAGCCGGGGTGTGCCAGGCGTCGGGGATGGGCGGCGCCGGCGGCAGCGAAGACGATCGTCCGCAGGGGGCCTCGACCGGGACGTGCGGCAGCCTTCCGCACGGGGGATGCGCCCGCCTCCCGCACAGGGTTCGCCGTGGGTCGGCTCCGAGGACGCACGTCGGTCGCAGCTCTCGACGGGTGATGGACGACGCATCACCGTCGTGGCTTTCACGTTCCCGCGGGAACGACTCCAGGCCTGTGGTACCCGAAAGGCTCGGTGGGGATCCGTCCACCGGCCAGATGTGGTGTGCTGCTCTGCACACGAACCCCAAGACCAGGCGGCGGACAGACGCGATGGGGAGACCATGTGCTCGGATGAGCGCGGCGCAGACCTGATCACGTCGGCGGACCCAGTATCGGCCCTCCGTGAGGATCTATCGGGGTGAGCGAGGGGACTTGAACCCCCGGCCTCCAGGGCCACAACCTGGCGCTCTAACCAACTGAGCTACGCCCACCGAGGCTGACCAGTCTGGCACATTCGCCATCGGGCATCGGTCAGGAACGATCGCAGGGGCCGGACCCGATGTGCCTGGGTCAGTCGCTCAGGTCCCGCTCAGGTCGGTCACCGCGCCTCCGGGGTCCTGTGGACGCCGGCCATCGGGCGGCCGTCACCGGACTGTCGCGCGGGTACGCGTTTAGCCTGGTGGTCGGTTGAGCCCCCGTGGCCGAGTGGACTTAGGCAACGGACTTCTAATCCGTACCACGCAGGTTCGAATCCTGCCGGGGGCGCCGCATATTCTTCACATAAGTTGCGACTTCTAGTTCACAGAAGCCGCTGCGCATCACTGTGAACAGGCATTTTCACGCCGTGAGGGGCCGGATCGGCACACGCGAGCGGCTTGTTCCCAGCGCCGCGGCGCGTGTCGTCAGCGTGTCGGGGCAGCTGTTGATCTGGCGCTCGAAGCGCGCGCAGCGGGGGGGCTGTTCGGGTGTCGGGTCAGGCGTGCTGCCCACCGGCTCGTTCGGCACCGACTCGGGGTGCCGGCGCCCTCGCCGGCGACGCGTGAGAGGTGAGAGGCCCATCGCCGCTCGCCGTGCCGTGTCTGCTTCCCGGCCCTCGTGGGCCAAGACGAGCCGGACGTTGCGCACGACGACGACGAGCGCGTAGAAGAGGGCGTTCGGCGCCCGGCCGAACAGGCGCGACCAACCCCGCCGGACCCCGCCGCTCGCCGGGTCCTGGATCCAGGAGAACGTGCGTTCGGACCCAGTGCGGCGGTGGTAGGAGAACCGGTGGGCCCTGGAGGGGTAGTCGTGCTTCTGGCGGCGCTTGGCGTCGATCGTGACGGGAACCGAGATCGTCTTTTGGACACAGCAGGTGGGGGGCTCTTCTGGCGCCGAGACGATCTCAGGGTGGGTGTAGTCGAGGGTCATCGACTCGGGACGAAGCGGGCAGCGGCACCTTCCCATCGCGGCCGGGCACATGACCCGCTCGGTCCCGCCTTGGTCTCGAGAGGAGATCCGCCCGAGCTTGTAGCAGCCGAGCTCTTTGGTCGCCTCGTCGTGGGCGGCGGCCTCTGCCACAGAGGCTGCACGTGCGAGCGGGCCGAGCTCCAAGAGCGGACGGGGGGTGGCCGGGCAGTACAGGTTGCCCTTGGAGATGATCGCTCCCGCATGGGTGCCCCGGGGCCCGCGATCTGTGGGGTGCAGGTCCATGACGAGGACAGCCCCCGCGCGCCCAAGAGGTGCGGCGAAGGTCTTGGGATCTCGGTTGCAAGCCGCAGTCGGCGAGCACGTCGCCGGGGACGACGCTGTCGGCATACGCGCGCAGGAGCGTCTTTGTCATGTCGGCCGGCGGGTCGCTGCGAGGGGTGCCAAAGGCGATCCGGCGGACGAGCTCGGGCACCGCTTCTCCCCGCTCCTCTTTCACCATCGTTGCCACCTGCGCGTAGTAACCGAAGAACAGGTGGTCCTTGGCGCCCGGGGCGTTGCGCTTGGCGTGCCCCCACGAGGCTGTCGGGTCGTTGGCCGGCACCGGGTCGTCCTTGGTTCGCGGTCTCGACCAGGTCTCGTGATCGGTCCAGTCGACGGCAAGCGCGCGCGACGCCGCCTTGTAGCGCTCGGGGACAGAGGACTCCACGAGGCGGTCGAGCACCAAAGAGAGCCGAGCCTGCGCTGCCTCGGCGTCGATGCCGGCACGCGCTGCGTCGAGGTGGGTGGCCCGGTTCTCTTCGGCCACACCCCGGAACGAGGGGACAGGAGCTGGGTCGATCGCCTCGACCATCGTGCGGTGCGCGTGGGAGAACTGTCGGTAGGTCGCGTCTGCGAGGGTGCCTGTGCGTGTGAGCGCTGCCCGGAGGCGCAGCCTTGTCGCAGCGGGGAGGTCGCCGAGGGTCCGCCAGCCGGCGCGGAGAGGTGCCGGGCGGCCCTCGTCGATGGCGAAGGCCATGGCGCAGAGCAGGGTGTTCGCCCGCAGCTGGCGGGGTCGGCCGCCCGAGGGCATGTGTGCTTCGAGCAGATCTGCGACCCCGGAGCGGGTGATCGCGGCCTCGATAGCCTGGCGCCTGCGTGCGCGGCTCAGCCCGACCCTCCGAGCAGTGCGACCGTTTCGGGCTCGCTCACCACCTCGAGATGACCCACGAGGTCGCCCAGGCGCTGCGAGCAGACGATCCCCGCGGCGTCCATGAAGGCCCGAAGCCCGATCCGCTCTGCCACCTCGCAGAGCCACGTGGCGCGCAGCCTCGAGACGTCGAGACGCGGGAGGTCCCCTCCGCCTGAAAGCGACGCGCTGAGCGGGCTCGTCACGTTGCGCCGAGACGTCGATGTCCCCCCGATGAGCAGCCTTTCTCCCGCTGAGTCCGCGGCGTGGCGCAGCCGCTCGCAGTAGCGCGCGAGGACCGGGACGACTCGAGGACGGCGTCCCTGGCGCACCCAGACGACGACACCCCCCGAGCGCGAGACGACGTCGGCGCCGCAGACGGCCTTCAGGTCCGCGCCCATGAGCCCCGCACCTGCTCCAAGGCAGACGAGCGCCCCGGCGCGATGGCGA
>JAJYXS010000217.1 GCA_021801615.1 Actinomycetes bacterium | reverse complement strand
TGGCGCGGCGCTCGACGCGGAGCCGAAGATGCGCACATGACGCACGCTCCGAGCCCCGGTGCCTCGAGCCCGGTCGACCTCACCTCGGGACCGACCGAGACCGTCCTTCCCCCCGCCGACCCCGACGCGCTGCAGGCGACCGCGGCGGCCATGGCCGAGCCGCCCGATCGGCGCCGCGCCGCCCTGTCGTCGGTGGCCGAGCGGTTCCCCCGGCACCTGGACGCGTGGGCACGCCTCGCAGAGGTGGCGACCGCCGGCGCGGACCGCTACGCCTTCGCACGGGTCGGGTACCACCGGGGACTCGACGCGCTGCGGGCCGCAGGATGGCGTGGCACCGGGCTGGTCCGGTGGGCGCACGAGGAGAACCGCGGCTTCCTGCGCTCGCTCGACGCGCTCCGGGCCGCGGCCGCCTCCATCGGCGAGACCGACGAGGCCGAGCGGTGCCGCGTGCTCCTGCACCAGCTCGACCCAGACTGGAAGGATTGACCGGACGCCGGAGCCGCCCAGCAGCCGGGTGCGAAGCGAGCCCTCGGCGAACCGCCTTCACAGGCCAACGATTGCGCGGTCGAATCGTCGCACTTCGCCCGTACACTGTCGACATGAGCGCACCCGAGACGCACCACGCGCCCGGCACCGGGGATGCTGGTAGCCGCGCCACGCGGCGTCCTGACGGCGCGGCGGCGCACAGCCTGCGGCTCGGCAGGTTCTTCGGCATCCCCCTCGAGGTGCACTGGAGCTTCGTGCTCCTCATCGGGCTCGTCGTGCTCGCCGACTGGTCGGCCGGACCCGCGGGGATCCTCGGCGGCCTCGTCTGGGTCGCCGCGCTGTTCGCGTCCGTCGTCGCCCACGAGCTCGCCCACAGCCTCCTCGCGCGCCGCCTGGGTGGCAGGGTGCTCGGCATCCTTCTCCTCCCGATCGGCGGGATGTCGAGGATGGAGCAGATCCCCGACCGCCCAGCGGACGAAGCCGCGATCGCGGCGGCCGGACCTGCAACGAGCCTCCTCCTCGGTGGGCTCTTCCTGTCCCTGGGCGCGCTGGTCGGGAGCGCCGTCTGGCCCCCGACGCTCCTGGCCGGCTCGTGGTGGGCGCGGCTCGGCTGGCTGAACCTGCTCCTCGGCGTGTTCAACCTGCTGCCCGCGCTGCCGATGGACGGCGGCCGCGTGTTGCGGGCGGCGCTCGCGCAACGGCTGCCGAGGCTGACGGCGACCCGAGTCGCGGCGGCGGTGGCGAGGGTCCTGGCCGTCGGGCTCATCGTGGCCGGCGTCTTCTACGACTTCTGGCTCGTCCTCATCGGGTTGTTCGTGCTCCTCGGTGCCTCGCGTGAGGTGTCGATCGCCAGGACCGGGCAGCCCGCTTCGTGGGCGCGCCCCGGAGCGCCCCGGTCGAGCGGCTGGTTCGCGCCGCCGGGCTCCGGTCCGTACGACCCCGATCTGGCTCACGTCTCCGGGCCGTACGACGCCGGGCGGTACGACTCCCGTCTGGCTCACGTCTCCGGGCCGTACGACGCCCGGCGGTACGACTCCCGCCTGGGTCACGTCTCCGGGCCGTACGACGCCGGGCGGTACGACGCCGGGCGGTACGACTCCCGGCGGTACGACTCCCGGCGGTACGACGCCGGTCTGCCTCCCGTCTCCGAACCGCCACCCGTCTCCGCCGGGCCGCCACTTCCCGCGCAGCCACCGTGGGACGACTGGTACCTGGGGCCCGACGAAGCACCGTGGGACGACTGGTACTGGTACCAGGCGCCCGACGGCACGTGGTGGATCGTCCAGCGGCCGTCGCCGGTGCGATCCTCCTCCCAGTCGTGGGCCGAGCGCGAGCAGGACGTCTCCTCCTGGTCCCCGCCTTGGGGCTAGGTCGGGCTAGGTGAGGGGCAATATGCCCTCGCCTCTCAGCCGCCTAGCGATCGATGTCGCGATGGAACGCCACGGTCCTCACGCCGGCAGCCGCCAGCCGGTCGGCAAGGGCGTCGGCCAGCACGACCGAACGGTGCCGTCCACCGGTGCAACCCAGCGCGACGGTGAGGTAGGACTTCCCCTCCTGCTCGAAGCTGGGCAGGAGCATCCGGAGAAGCTCCTCGGTCTTGTCGAGGAACGCGCCGGTCTCCGGCTGCTTCAGCACGTAGTCGCGGACCGGCGCGTCCAGCCCTGAGAGCGAGCGGAGCTCCTCGACCCAGTAAGGGTTCGGAAGGAACCGGCAGTCGAGCACGATGTCCACGTCGAGAGGGACACCGTGCTTGTAGCCGAAGGACACGATCGACGTCTGCATGTGCGCGGCGTGCGACGGGTCGCCGAACAGCTCGATCACGCGCTTGCGCAGCTGGTTCGTGTTCAGGTCGCCGGTGTCGATGACGACGTCGGCCCGCTCACGCAGCGAGTCGAGCAGCCGCCGCTCGTCGGCGATCGACTCCTCCACGCCGCGCGCCGCGAGCGGATGTCGGCGCCTCGTCCCCTCGAACCTCCGCACGAGCACGTCGTCCGGCGCGTCGAGGAAGAGGAGGTGCACGTCGTGGCGGGACCTGCGAAGCCGGTCGAGCATCGGCTCCACCGCGTCCACGTGCTCGTCGCCGCCGCCGCGCCCGATGACGAGCGCGACCCGCTCGATGTCCGATCCCGGGCGGCCGACCAGCTCCGCCACCTTCGTGATCAGCGCGGAAGGCAGGTTGTCGATGACGAACCACCCGAGATCCTCCAACGCGGCCGCGGCGGTCGAGCGCCCTGCCCCCGACATCCCGGTCACGAAGAGGAACTCGGTCATTGTGCACCATTCTCCCGCGCGGCGGCCCCCGAGCGCGGCCGCGCTCTCGCGCCACCTCGTCCGCCCGTCCCCTCGCTGGCTGGTGCCGCCGCGTGGAGCTGTGCGTGCACTGCTTCGGCGACCCGGTCCGGCAGCCACGGCAACGCCCGGAGCTCGTCTTCGCTCGCCGCCCGCAACGCCCTGACGCCACCCATCTCCTTCAGGAGGCGGGCTCTCCGGCTGGGACCGAGCCCGGACACGCCGTCCAGCACGCTACGCGTCATTCGCTTGGCGCGACGGCTGCGATGGAACGTGATCGCGAAGCGGTGCGCCTCGTCCCGGACGCGCTGGAGGAGGTAGAGCGCGTCGGACCCCCTCGGGATCCGGATCGGGTCCGGATCGCCGGGTCGGTACACCTCTTCGAATTGCTTGGCGAGCGCGGCGAGCTCGATCTGCCCCGTGAGCCCGAGCTCCTCGAGCACGCTCACACCGACACCGAGCTGGCCCTTGCCGCCGTCGAGAAGGAGGAGCTGCGGCGCGTACGCGAAACGTCGGCGTGGTCGACGGACGCCGAGCTCTCCTGCGGCCGCGTCCCCATCGACGGCTCTGGCGGTTCCAGCGGGTTCGGCGCCGGTCGTGGCGGTTCCAGCGGGTTCGACGCCGGTCGTGGCGGCTGCCTCCGCGCCAGTGCGCCGCTCCACCACCAGGGCGCGCAGACGACGGGTGAGGACCTCGCGCATCGCGGCGTAGTCGTCGTTGCCCGGCACGTGCTTCACCGTGAACTTCCGGTAGTCGGCCTTCTTCGGGAGGGCGTCCTCGAAGACCACCATCGAGCCGACGTAGTCGGTCCCCTGGAGATGGCTCATGTCGTAGCACTCGATCCGTAGCGGCGCCTGCGAGAGACCGAGCAGCTCCTGCAGTTCGACGAGCGCGCGAGAGCGGCTGTTGTGGTCAGCCGCGCGCCGCAGCCGGTGCCGGGCGAGATCCTCGCGTGCGTTGCGCACGACGGTCTCTTGCAGCGCGCGCTTGGCGCCGCGCCTCGGCACCGCGATCCCCACAGGGCCGCCCCGGAGCTGCCGCAGCCAGTCGCTCAGCACCCAGGGCGCTTCCGGCTCGGCGGGCACGAAGATCCGCCGCGGCACGTCCGCGCCTGGCGCGCCGTAGAGCTCTTCGACCACCCGGCCGGCGAACTGCGCGGGCGTGAGGTCCTCCACCTTGTCGGCCACGAACCCGCCCCGCCCCACCACCCGCCCCTTGCGCACGTGGAACACCTGGACCGCCGCCTCGAGCTCGTCCTCTGCGATCCCGACGACGTCGAAGTCCTCGGGCTTCTCGGACACCATTTGCTGGGTCTCGGCCGCCTTGCGGACGGCCACCAGCTGGTCGCGCAGCCGTGCCGCACGCTCGTACTCGAGCGCGGCGGACGCCGCCTTCATCTCCTGCTCGAGCCGGGCGACGACGTTCCCAGTCTCCCCCGACAGGAACCTCATCAGGTCGTCGAGCATCAGCGCGTACTGCTCGTGGCCGACCGCGCCGACGCACGGGCCGGAGCATCGCTCGATGTCGTAGAGGAGGCACGGGCGCCCGAGCCGCTCGTGCCGGCGGAACTTCGCGTCCGAGCACGTACGAACCGGGAAGCTGCGAAGCAGGAGGTCGAGGGTCTCCCGGAGCGCCCCGACGTGGCCGTAGGGCCCGAAGTAGCGAACACCTTTGCGCTTGGTGCCCCGGTAGACCATCGGCCGCGGCCACTCCTCTGAGACCGTGACCGCGAGCCACGGATAGCTCTTGTCATCCTTCAGCCGGACGTTGAAGCGCGGCTGGTGGGCCTGGATGAGCGAGTGCTCGAGCATGAGCGCCTCGACCTCCGTCGCGACCACCACCCACTCGACACGGTCAGCCTGGGCGACCATCTGCGCGGTGCGCGAAGGCAGCCCGGCGGGATCCTGCCAGTAGCTCGGAAGGCGATGGCGGAGCGACTTCGCCTTGCCCACGTACAGCACACGACCGTCCGCGTCGACGAACTGGTAGGAACCCGGCGCGTCCGGGATGTCGCCGGTGGCAGGTCGCTGCAGCACGGTCCCATTCTCGCGTGCGCTTCTCCAGACGGTTCCTAGTGTCCTGATCCCGAGATTCGGGAGAAATCTTCTGGAACCGGGAATTTCCCTGTCACCGGGCGCGTTCTGCCCATCGTCAGCCACGATGGGAGGCAGCCATGGGACACGGAGGACGACCGAA
>JAJYXS010000085.1 GCA_021801615.1 Actinomycetes bacterium | reverse complement strand
CCGACACTGCCCCGTGCCGCAGGAGGCGGGGTCTCCGATCCACCGCGGCGAGACGCTCGACCACGGCGGCGGTGGCGTCGGTCGAGCCGTCCTCCACGACGACGATCACGTGGTGACCAAGGTTCTCCTGCCCGGGGATCGGCGCGGTCGTCGCTGCGACGTGCGCCGCCTCGTTGCTGGCGATGACGACGAAGCTGACGTCGAGCGGGTCGGTGTCGACACCAGCGGCGACCGCGATCTCGCTCATCTTGCGCAGTCAGTCGCCTTAGCGAAGCCAGCGCCCGGCTCGACGGCAGCGCATCTCATGAGCAAGTCCCTTGCCGGAGGGAGCGTTGTTGCGTGCAGCGCGCGGTCATCGTCGGCGGCCGGGACCGTGCGGCCCCAGGGCAGCTCGTCGTGCTCGAGCCCCGTGATGCGGACATCATTGCGCACGACGTCGGTGAGGGAGATCAGCCGCTCGGGATGCGCACGTGCGCAGCCTTCATCCGGACGGATCGTCGCACCCGGCGGTGCCGGCCGAAAGCGAGCCGCTGGCCTGCAGGCGGCGAGGACGTAGGTACCCACCTGGTCGATCGCGTCGAAGCGTTCGAGCTCGAGCCAGCCACCGTCACGGACCTGGAGGACCTGCCCGACGTGATAGCGAGGCACCTTGTGGATGAGCACGACTGAGCCCCGTGTGATCTGGGGATTGAGGATAGAGCGACGAGGTGGGACCCGGCACCGGATTGGTCGGCCGGCGCGCCGCCCTCCGGGCGGGCTCACCTGGCGGGCCAGCACACGGGCGGGCGCGGCGGGAGCACCTGCTCGGTGCTTAGGATCCTGTTAGTACACTCCGCGCGCGTCGGGCTCGCCGCTCGTTCCCCTTGCGCCGGGCGACCAAAGACGGCCCAAGGATCATCGCACCACGCGAGCAGCGAACCTGGTCTTCCGCTGCGCCAGGAGCAACGTCGCCATCGCTTCCACCAGACGCGTAGAGTGGCACCGGGCCCACTCTGCGTAGCACTGGCCTGTCGGACTGAGCGGGTGGCGGCGCTCCGTGCACCGGCAGGCACCCGAATCGCCTGCTGCTACGGATGTCCCGTCTGGTGAGCGCTGTCACAGGCGAGCAGCCGCCCCGTCCCGTGCACCTGGCCGCGGGCGCGCTCACTGCGCGGTCGCTGTGGCGCGCGCCCACCACTGGATCGTTCGTGCGAGCCCCTCCCGCAAGCTGACGGAGGCCTTCCAGCCGAGGAGCTCCGAGGCGCGAGCGACGTCGGGTCGCCGGCGCGTGGGGTCGTCGGCGGGCAGTGGACGGTGCACGATCCGCGAGGTCGAGCCGGTGAGCTCGAGCACGCACTGGGCGAGCTCGAGCACGGTCACCTCGACGGCGTTGCCGAGGTTGACCGGCCCGAGGACTTCAGCATCGATCATTCGCACGAGGCCGTCGACAAGGTCCTCGACGTAGCAGAAGCTCCGAGTCTGGGTCCCCTCCCCGTAAACGGTGAGCGGCTCACCGGCGAGCGCCTGGGCAACGAAGTTTGAAACCACCCGGCCATCGCCGGGGCGAAGGCGCGGCCCATAGGTATTGAAGATGCGCGCGATGCCCGCGTTCAGGCAGCCGGTCCTCGCATACGCCGCGGTGAGCGCCTCGGCGAAGCGCTTCGCCTCGTCGTAGACGCTGCGGGGACCGATCGGATTGACGTTACCCCAGTAGGTTTCCGGTTGAGGGTGGACCAGCGGATTGCCGTAGACCTCGCTCGTCGACGCGAGGACGAAGCGCGCCCCGTGCTCGGCGGCGAGGGCGATCGCCGTCTCGGTGCCGCGGCTGCCGGCCCGGAGCGTCTCAAGCGGCAGCCGCAGGTAGTCTGCCGGCGAGGCGGGGCTCGCAAGGTGGCAGACGGCGTCGAGCTCACCGGAGACCGCAAGCGGGTTGCAGACGTCCTGCTCGAGGAGGACGAACGCACGGTGCGCTCGCGCCACGGCGAGGTTCTCGGGTCGTCCGGTCGAGAAGTTGTCGACACCGATCACCTCCTCACCCCTCGCGAGCAGGGCGTCGCAAAGGTGCGAACCGAGGAAGCCAGCAGCCCCGGTGACGAGAACGCGGCTCACCTCACTCCGATGCCCTCGTAGCAAAAGCCGGCACGCCGGAGCACCTCAGGGTCGAGCACGTTCCGGCCGTCGACGACGCGGCGCGACCTCATCGCGGCGCCGATCGCCTCGAAGTCCTGGTAGCGGAACTCATCCCACTCGGTCGTGACGAGCAGCACGTTGGCGTCCACGCAGGCGTCGAGCGGGGCCTTCACGAGCTCTATCCCCGCGGCGGCAAGCTCGCGCGAGGAGTGGTCGAGACTCGGGTCGAAGCCGCGAAGGCGAGCGCCAGCGGCGAGAAGGCGTTGGGCGACCGCCAGGGCGGGCGACTCGCGCAGATCGTCTGTCCCCGCCTTGAACGCGAGCCCCCACAGGCCCACCCTGACCCCCTCGAGCGAGCCGCCGGCGAGGCGCGCCACCTTGGCGACGACGTGGTCGTGCTGCGCCTCGTTCGCCTCGATGGTGCCTTTGAGCAGCTTGAAGTCGTAGCCGACGTCCTCGGCGATGCGAATGAGGGCACGGGTGTCCTTCGGCAGGCAGGAGCCCCCCCACCCCGGTCCGGGGCTGAGGAAGTCGCCGCCGATGCGCGGGTCAAGCCGCATCCCGGCCGTCACGTCTCGCGCGTCGGCGCCAACCGCCTCGCACAAAGCGGCGATGGCGTTGACGAAGCTCAACTTGGTCGCGAGGAAGGCGTTCGAGGCGTACTTGATGGTCTCGGCGCTCACCGGGTCGGTGACGACTACCGGCGCGGTGGCGCGGAGGAACAGCCCGGCGACGCGAAGCGCCGTCTCGTCGTCGTCCGCCCCGATGACGATCCGGCTCGGATGCAAGAAGTCGTGGACCGCGGAGCCCTCCCGGAGGAACTCTGGGTTCGAGACGACGCGCACGTCGGGGCGGGCGATGGTCTGCTCCACTAGCTTCGCCGAGCCGACCGGGACGGTCGACTTGTTCACCACGACCGAGCCCGGCGATAGGTGCGGGCCGATCTCGCGGGCCACGGTCGCGACGAAGGACAAGTCGGCCCGACCGCTCTCGCTCTGTGGGGTCGGCAAGCACAGCAAGATGAACTCCGCCTCGGCTGTGGCCTCGAGATTGTCCAGGTGGAAGACGAGCCGGCCGGATGCCAGGCCGTCGGCGACGAGCTCGGCGAGGCCTTCCTCCACGATCGGGATCCGGCCCGAGCGCAGTAGCGTGATCTTTGCCCGATCCGCATCCGCGCAGGCGACGCGATGGCCGAGATGGGCAAGGCAGGCGGCGGTGGTGAGCCCGACGTGGCCCGAGCCGATGATGGCTACGCGTGCCATGGGGTCACGGTAGCGGGCCGGAGGCTGCCCGAGCGACCCGAAATCGCCATCGACCCTCCTCGTCGGGCGGCGGACGCGAGCAGCGCTGTAGGGACTCGTCGCGCCTCGCGGTCGCCGGGCGTGCAAGGTCGACTCGCGGTGCCGGCGCTCTGGAGGTACTCGTGTCCGAATCGCCACGGTGACGCGATCGTCTTGCCAAAGGCGTTCTCGTCCTGCGGGGCCAGTTTAGTTCTGGACTCTCGGACCTGCTAGGCCGTGATATAGGCGAGATCGGGAGACCCGACGAACCCCAGGAAGATCTTCCTGCAGCTCTGGAGACGGACAACTGCCTTCTCGATCCCGGCTGTCATCTCCGCGAAAGTGCGGGCAGTCATCCTCCCCACGCGGTCGTGCTCGAGGTTGTGCCAGACCCGCACATCGGGGTTGCGCTCGGGTGGCCAGCGCGGCGATCTTCGAGTGCTGCTCGATCCCCCACCGCTCTGCGGCCTCAGGGTCCCGCTCGTAGGCGCGCACGAGGGGATGTTTTGGCGACAGCCCCAGGCGCCGAACGTCCCAGCCGTTCATACTGCCGTGACCCTTGTCGAACCATGAGTCGAACGCGACATCATGGTGGGCGATGAGCTGAACCGCGTCGAGCACGTAGCTTGCGTCGTCGCCGGCGCCGCCGGCCGAGGTGGCCATGGTTACCCACTCCGGGATGCAGAGCGGCTTGCTGTACCAGAACGCGACGCGCGCCAGGGCGTCGAGCCCCGATCGTTCGGTGACAGCTGCTGCCATCGCAGCCCGGAGCCGGCGCTCGGGAGCCTTTTCACACCTGACGAGTCGTAGGCGTCGACGCCGATCATGTCGACGTACTTGTTCCCCGGGCAGTACGCGCCGAGAGGTGTCGGGCGATAGTCAGCATTGCGGTTCCAGTCGAACAGGAAGTGCCCGCCGGGTCCGACCTCATCGAGACGACGATCGCTGCGAAGCGATCCGCCCACGCGTGCCAGGACACCGGCGTCGTCCCGAGCGAGTCGCAGTTCCAGTTGCGGTTCATCTCGGGCCCGAGCCGGATCACGGAATAGGCGAAGCCGGCGCGGACCAGGTTGCGAGCGGCAGCGCACAGGTACCAACCTTGCGCGACGACCCTCTCGGTCACCCGGCGCGCGTCTTCTCCCGATCAACGACCGGCTACCGTCCGCGGCGGGGGGCCCAGGTGGGCCGCGCTCGCGACGCCCTTGGCCCGCCAGCAGGGGCCGTGTCCATCAACGAAACAGCCGTCCCGCCCGGCGGGTCGTGCAGTGGTTCGGCGAGCGCGTCGAGGAACCGCGGAGACTGCATCGCCTCGCGGAGGATCGCCGCTGAGCGGGGGAAGGCCGAGATCGCGTAGTCGGCGCCACGCGAGGCGACGTCGTCGTAGTCGTACCACAGCTCCGCTTGGACGAGGCGATGGCCGAGCATCCAGCGGACGAAGGCCGCCATGAGCGCCGTGTCGTCACCGGTCCCGGGTGAGCTCAAGGCCCACTCGGCGATCATCATCGGCCGGCCCATGCGCTTCGCGAAGGCGTAGTCGGCGTCGAGCCCGTCGGTGCCGTGCTGCATCCACGACCAGCTGGCCGAGCCCGGGTAGGCGTCCACGCCGATCCAACCCACGTAGGCATTCCCGGGGTACCACTCGCCAAGGCTGAGGCCCGAGCGGGGCGAGACGTCGTAGAAGATCG
>JAJYXS010000016.1 GCA_021801615.1 Actinomycetes bacterium | reverse complement strand
GTACCAGCAGATCGCCAGGGTGTTCACGACGAGCCCGAAGGGAACCGTGCGCTGCACCGCTCGCTCGACCCGGTTGCGGGCTTGGCCCACGCCGCCGAGTTGTTTGGCATCTTCGATCGTTTTATGCAGTTTGCGATCCAGGCCACGGGGAAAATCCCAGTGTGAGGGCGGTGTTTCAGCGGATATGCGTCGGATACACTTGTATCTCACGTCGTTATGCCACAGGGTCGCAAGCGCGATGGCGGCGGCGTGCCGCTGTCGGAGTGACCGCCAGCTGAGCGGCGATCGCGCTCCAGGAATGGCCTTGGTGCCTCGCGCCGTCCACCGACGCTGGGATCCAGCGGCGCAGCTGAGCGAGCAGGCTCGCGATCGCGTGCAGATCCGCTAGGCAGTCCCCAAGGCTTGCCGGCGATCGGCGAAGCGTGAGCTCCACGATCGCCTGCTCGGCGGCAACCGCGCTGTCGTCGTCGATCAACGGCCCTCCGGGATGAACCGGCCAGTGTTCGGTGTCAAAGCAGGTCGACATGGTGTCGATCGGCAGGTCGGTACTCATCGCTCCCCCTTTCTCGGCGCGGTCTTCGAAGCCGACAGGACGTCGGTGCGCCCTCGGCGACGGTTGGACTCGGCCATGAGCTCTCGATTGATCGTGCGTGCTGCGTCGAGCTCCTCACCGAGGCGTCGAAGCTCCTCTTTGGCGTCGAAGAGCTGGTGGTCGATCTCGGCCACTCGCCCGGCGAGCTGGCGGTCTGCGAGCTCGGCGAGGGCTCCTGGCGGCACAAGCTCGTCTGCGACGAGACGGGCGCCTTCGGCCCGGGAAAGACGCGCCTCGAGGGTGCGAACCTGAGAGGCCAGGCGATGGTTCTGGGCTCGGAGGTTCTCCACCTCTGCGCGAAGCGAGGCGCCGGTCACCTGCGCCGCGGCTGCGAGCTTGCTCGTCTCGAGGGCGGTCGAGCGAGCGATCCTCGCCTCGACGTCGGCCCGCAGCTCGGGATGGTCGTAGATGAACTTGCGGCCGACTCGGGCCCTGCGGGCGATCGCGGCGATGCTCGGATGGCGCCCGGCCTCGATCATGGCGTCGGTGGCGCCGAGCACGAGGGCGTGCTTGCGCTCGGTGTCGAGCCGTCGGGCCGCTCGCATCGGCTCGGTCCCATCAGGCGTCATCGTCTGCGCCTTTGCGTCGTCGCTCGCGTTCGAGGTTCGGGTAGAGCCGCGCCTCGGGCTGGCCGACCACGCCCCGGAAGCGCACCGGCACCGAGGTGTCGAGCTGGGCTCGGGCACGCCGCAGCAGCCCGATCGCTTCTTCGGCCGCATCCCGCTCGTCATCTGACAGGCCGGCGAGCAGGCCCTCGCAGCGGTCGATCACCCGGCGCAGCGCCGAGATCTCTTCGGCCGAGGGGATTGCGGCGTTGCGGGCCCACTCGGTGAGCTCTGGCAACGCTGCGCGCAGGCGCTCTTTGTCGGCGAGCAGCCTCGTGAGGTAGCTGCGCAGTTCTGGCAAGAAGCTCGGGTCGGTCCGAAAGTAGCTGCAGCCGAGACACTGGTGGCGGAACGGGCAGACCTGGCCATGGGCCCTCACGTTGGTCGGCTCGGTGCAGATCCCAAAGGGGACAGCGACCTGGCCGACAGCCTCCCGTGCCGCCTCGGTGTCGAGGAGCCGTTCGACGAGCGGCCGGGTCTGTCGGCCGTCGTGGCCGACTTGGAGCGAGGCGAGCAGGTCGACGGCCTTGCGCTTCCGCTTCTCGGAGACCCGATAGTAGGCCTGGGTGGTGGTGAGGCGGCGGTGGCCCATGAGCTCGGCCAGTACCTCTATGGGGGTGCCTGCGTCGGCGTGGCGCTGGGCAAAGCTGTGGCGGAACGAGTAGATGTTGATGCCAGAGCGGTCGTAGGGCTCGCCGTCTTCCCCGTTCAGCTCGGGAAGCGCGTCCACCCACTCGCGGAAGTGCAGCTCGAAGGTCGCGACCTTGCAGCCCTTCGTGCCGTGCGGGTTCATCAAGGTGGCCGGGAAGAGCGCCAAGTGGCGTTGGTCAGTCTCGGGATAGCGGGCAGCGACGCGCGCTTGTTGGACGCGGATGATCTCGGCGGTCTCCTCGTCGATCGGCAGGCGGTAGCCCTTGATGCCGACCTTTGGCATGTCATGGACGAGGACCGGGGCGTAGCGCAGCTGGCCGGACTCGCCGACGATCTCCTCGAAGGCCAAGCACTCGAGCCTGAGCGCACACAGCTCGCCGGTGCGCCGGCCCACCCTGGCCTCGAGCTCCACCATCGCACGGCGGTCGGGCCCGTAGGCCTCCTCCAAGGTTCCGAGCGCGTCGGGGTGGAGCAGCTGGCCCATGACCACCAGGGGAAGGGCCCGTCCCTGGCCTTCCTGGGACGCTTCGGGCAGGTGGTCGGCGGGATGGACGACTGCGTTCTCGGGGAGGCCGTGCATCGGCCCGCCGGGCTGGCTGAGGCCCATCGCCCGTGCCTGGCGCAAGAAGAGGTCCAAGTGGCGCACCAACAGACGCCTCGTAGTGTGGGCGAGCTCTCCTCGAGCCTCGAGATGGGAGAGGTCGTTCACGAAAGCGACGAGATCCGCCCGTCCGACGAGGGTCGGGTCCTCGCCGCCGTCGCTTCGGTTGCGCCGCAGCGACTCCGAGACGGCTCGCAGCGCCCACACCGTCGCCTGCAGCGGCCGGGGGGTCTGCACCGTGTCGATGCGTTCGGCCGCCCACGCCTTAGCGGTCTCACGCAGCCAACGCTGGCTGATCGCGCTGAAGCGCATCGTGCCGTGGATGTGGCCGAACACCCGCAGGTCCCATTCGTCCTTTGCGGCCTCGGTCTCTCGCGTCGAGAGGGCGAGTGCGACCTGGTCGGTCGCAAAGGCGAGGAAAAGGCGCGCCGGGTGAGAGTGGATCCTCTCCTTCGCGAGCTCGAGGATCGATGTCACCCCTTGGACCCGCACCAGGTTGACCGCCGCCTGGAGGTCGGTCGGCCTCGCCTTGCGGCAGAGCGCGGCGGCGCGCTGGATCGCGTAGAGGATCTCGAGGCGGGCCTTCTCGGGAAGGGCACACAGCGCCACTACGCGGCAGTCCCGGTCGATCGAGCCTTGGCGAGAGCACCAGACCTGCATGGCCCGGCCCTTGGGCCGTCCCTCTGCCTTCCAGCGCTGGTCGTGGGGGCGGCAGAGCGCGGGCGAGGCCCGCCAGGAAAGGCGAGCGCAGCTCGGCACCGCACAGCGCCCGAAGCCCGGCCGCGGTTGCGCCGGGGGGTACTCCTCGTCGCCGGCCAAGTACTGCTCTGGGGTCTGGCCCCGCTTCTCCATCATCTGCACGCAGGCGACGCACAGACCGTGGGAGTGCACGGGGCGCTCGTGGCCGGGCGTGCAGCACACCGCGCACATCGCATCGGTCCTGGGCCGACGCAGCATCGGAGGCACCGTCTTACAGAAGGAGGCGAAGTCGACGTCCTCGCCGGCTGCCCGCCACAGCTGATCGCATCGCCAGCACAGTCCGAGGTGGGTCCTAGCCACCTGTCTGCACGCGACGGCCTTGCACTCGACGAAGCCGAAGAGCGGGTCGCTTTCGGCCGGGGCGAACACCTGGGTCTTCGGGTCATAGCCCCTCGCCTCGAGCAGCCCCCAGTCGATGATCGAGGCGATCGATGGCGGCGCTGGTGTGGTGCGCAGAGGTGCAAAGCGCGCAGCGGCACCCTCAGTGGCCATCGCCGTCCCCCTTGGTCGGTGCCGTTCTGGCTTTCTTGACGTGCTCGGTCGTCTTGCTGTGGTTGCGGGTGACGCTCAGGGCTTCCACTGCCTCGACGGCCTGGCGCAACCGAGCGGCGCTCGGATGGACGTAGATCTGGGTCGAGGTGATCGAGCCGTGGCCGAGGAGCGCCTGGACGACGTCGATCGCCACCCCTGCTTCGGTCATCTGGGTCCCGGTCGCATGCCGGAGCATGTGGGGGTGCACAGGCCGTGCGAGCCCCGCCCGGCGAGACAGGCTCCGCAGGCGCTGACGGAACGCCGAGGGGCTCATCGGCCGGCCGAGTGGCGCGTGGAAGAGGTTCACGAACACGAAGTCGCAGCCATCAGCTTGCGGGCACGACAGGCGCTCGTGGCTGTAGCGGTCGTAGTAGGCGAGCACGATCGGGCCGACGGGCACGACGCGTTCGTTGCGTGACTTCGCCGACGCGTGGTTGGGGTTGTCCTCCCGGTGCACGACGTGCAGGTGCGGGCCCTCGACCCCACAACCCATCCCTGTGGCGTGCTCGACGAAGTGCAGGTCGCATCGGCGGAGCCCGAGGGCCTCGCCGATCCGAAGCCCCAAGAACCACAGCACCACGAGCAAGAAGCGGTCCCGCCAGCAGGTCGCGGCCTCGAGCAGCGCCTCCCACTCCGCTTGGGACGCGGCCTCTGGCTGTGCCGACCTCGAGGCCCGCAACCGGTGGCGCGGCGCGGCCCGGTAGCGCAAGCCCGAGCCCTCTGGGCGCAGCTCGGCCGGGAGGAACCGGTCGTCGGCCACCTCGTAGAGCGACGCTAGCACCGAGGCGTCGATGGCCCCGAGCGCGACGCTGTGCTTGTAGAACTCGCGCACCACGGCAAGGACGTGGTTGATCCGGCCGGGACCCGGCGACCGGCCCTGGCCCGCGCCAGGGCGCTCGGTGGCCGTGGTGCGCAGCAACAGCACGAAGCGGCTCAGCTCCTGGGCTGCCACCTCGAGGCTGCGACCGCTCGTCGCGCACCAGGCGAGGAACCTCGCGAGCTCCCCGGCATAGACCCTCGTCGTCGACTCGGCGCGGTCCCTCCCGAAACGCAGATCGAAGAGGAAGCGGTCGGCCAGCTCGACGGCGTCGTAGTTCTCGTCGATAACGCTCCAGTACCGGCGGCCGTCAGGCAGCTCGATGCGGAACGCACGGCGGCCGCCCGAAACGAGACAGTTCTGCACGTGGGAGACGGTATGACGCCTTGGTGTATCCGACGAGAACTGCCAGGCGTTTCGGGAAACAGAAGCGCGCACCCCTCGAACTGCTGAAAACGATCGCGACTTCGATCGACCAGCGCGCGGCGTAGCGTTCGACGATCTGGGCGGCGGTCGCATCGAGGTCGGTGGTGACGAGGGCGATGTCGTAGCCGTTCTTCGAGCGGTCCCGGACGAACACCACCTGGACCTGTTGTGGGCCGAACACGCCATACCAGAGGCAGCGAAGCACTGCGGTTGAGACGGTCGTGGTCG
>JAJYXS010000189.1 GCA_021801615.1 Actinomycetes bacterium | reverse complement strand
CGATCGCCAGAGATGCGCAGTGCATCGATTGAGGAATGCGCTGGCCAAGCTGCCCAAGCGAGCGGGACTCCACGAGCGGGTCCGGGCGGCCTACTGGGTGGCGCTCGATACGGCGGCGTGCCCCGAGGAGGCCGAGCACGGGCTGCGGGCCCTCGTCGGCGAGCTGGCGGGCGAGTATCCAAGCGCCGCCGCCTGCCTGGCCGACGATCTGGCGGCCCTCACCGTCCACCTCGCCTATCCCCTGCGGCTCCGACGGAGGTTGAGGAGCACCAACCTGCTGGAGCGCTCCCTGGAGGAAGTCCGGAGACGCACCAAGGTCATCGGCCGCTTCCCGGGTGAGACCAGCTGCCTCACGATGGCCTGGGCGGTCATGGACCTCGTCATCGCCGGCGGCCGGGGGCTCGGGCTCACGCTGTCCGAGCGCCACGAGATCGCCGCCCTCGTCGCTGCCCGCTCCGTCCCGCAGACCGCCGAGGCGATCGCATGAGCGCCACGTCACGTGACGAAACGAGCGTGTTTCGTCACGCCATACCATGCTGCGTCCTGTGCGGTCGGGAGCTGCGCCGGGCGAGCACCGGGCGTCGTCGGCGCTACTGCGACCCGGCCTGCCGCCAGCGCGCCTACCGGCTCCGCGACGAGGCGCGCCGCTGGCGCGATGCCCGCGCGCAAGAGGCCGATCCGGGCGAGGTCGCCCGCTTGCTCGCCGCGATCCTGCAGGCGCCTACGAGGAGGTGATGCCAAGCTGATGATCCGACACTGTATCCTCCTGGGCGGAGGAGCCTGAGCCGTCAGCGCTTTTCCAGCAGCTCCGGGACGCGACCGAGTAGAGAACAGCAGAGCGTGGATGGCAGTGCAGCCGCGACGCCTGACCCTTGGCGAGAAGCAGTGGCTGGTGCCACGGCCCGAGTTCCGGTCGCTGACGGCGCTCATCGACAGCATGGACCTACCGGCTGAGGTCGTTGCCTACCTGTTATGGGCACGTGGCTACAGCCCGGACCTGCGGGACCGCTACGCGGCGTGCATCGCGGCGAACGGTGAGGGAGCGCATGCCGTAGACAACTGCCGTGGGTTATGGGATGCGGCGCTCGACCTGCTGCAGTCGACGGCCCTGCTCCTGAAGGCGCACGCTGCCAGCGAGGCTGACCTCGCCCCGGTCGTCGCAGGCTTCGCTCCTGGACATTGGCTCGTTGCCCAGCCAGGTCCGCCAAGGATGCGAGAGCTTGAACATTTGCAGCGCATGGCAATGGACGGGGCGCCGGTATGGCCGACAGGCGATGCCTACGCTGGATGTTCGCCAGAGGCTCGGGACCGCGAGGGAGAACGGACCGCACGGCGCCAGCACGACCAACTGCACGGCACACTGGATGCCGTCGGGCGCGTCAGGCTGAGCTGAGCCGGGGCAGTAGCTCGTGATCCCTCCAGCCACCTACCAGCAGCGCTCGGCCGCTGAGACCGAGCGGAAGGTGATCGCCCACGTCCGCGAGTACGGCAAGGTCACGAACCGAACCGTGCAGAGTCTCTTCGACCTGACCGTTCACCCGGCGAACAACCTGCTCGACGACCTGATTCGGCGCGGGATCCTCGTCAAGACGTCGCCACAGCAGCGCGGACCGGCGGTGGAGTACGGTCCGGGGCCGCGGTTCCCCAAGCCTCCAAGAGGGACGCGGGGTCGGCGCGTCGCTGAGGATCCGATGACCTTGTGGCAATCCGAGGACGACCGATGACCACAGGCGAGATCGTCCTCTACGAGGCTGCCGACGGGCAGGTTCGCCTCGATGTCCGGCTTGATGCGGATACGGTCTGGTTGTCACTGAACCAGATGGTCGAGCTGTTTGGGCGCGACAAGTCGGTGATCTCCCGCCACCTGCGGAACGTGTTCGCGTCCGGCGAGCTGGAGCGCGAGGCAACTGTTGCAAAAAACGCAACACCGGGAGGTGGTCCGCGAGATCGAGCAGTTCAATCTCGACGCCATCCTGTCGGTCGGCTACCGGGTCAACTCGAAGCGCGGCACGCAGTTTCGCATCTGGGCAACCCGCACGCTCCGGGATCATGTGCTGCAGGGCTACTCGCTCAACGAGCGGCGGCTGCGCGAGAAGGGGCTGGACGAGATCGAACAGGCGGTCGCGCTGCTGGCCCGCACGCTCGACCATCACGCGCTCGTCACCGACGAGGGCCGGGCGGTGCTGGACGTGGTGCAGCAGTACGCCCGCTCCTGGCGGCTGCTGCTGGAGTACGACGAGGACCGGCTCCCGGAGGTCCCGGCCCGCCCGAGCCACCCGACGGCGGACCTCACCCTCGACGCCGCCCGCCGCGTGATCGTCCAGATGCGCGATGCGCGATGCGCGATGCGCTGGCCAGCTTGTCGCCGAGAGCGACCCGGGCCACAAGCAGCTCGTGATCCGGGTCATCCTCAACCTGCTCGGGGATGACGGCGGATGACGGATCGCCTTGTGCTTGTCATTGCTCACGGTGCTGAGTAAAACTACTCACGATGGCGAGCAAACCGGCAACTCCTGCATTCCGGCGAGCCTTCGGCGCGACCCTGGCAGCGCGTGTGGCGGAGCCGCGCCGGTTCCTCCAGGTGGTGGCGGGGCCACGGCAGGTCGGCAAGACGACCCTGGTGCGGCAGGTGCTCGACGAGCTGGCC
This sequence comes from Actinomycetes bacterium, assembly GCA_021801615.1. GTDB lineage: Bacteria > Actinomycetota > Acidimicrobiia > Acidimicrobiales > RAAP-2 > JAJYVT01. Next base: position 2,599 of record JAJYXS010000189.1, on the reverse strand, counting down.
CTGCCGAGCAGGTTCGTCAGCGCCGACGAGCCGACCCTGCGCGACAGGAGCTGGCTCACCGCCCAATGGGATGCGGCGCGGCTCCTGGCCCGCGATGCGCCCGACCGCGGCGCGGTGCTGGCGCTCGACGAGGTCCAGAAGATCCCCAACTGGTCGGAGACGGTGAAGCGACTGTGGGACGAGGACACGGCGGCCGGACTCCCGCTGCGCGTCGTGCTGCTGGGCTCCGCGCCTCTCCCGATGGAGCGCGGGTTGGCCGAGAGCCTCGCCGGGCGCTTCGAGATCCTGCGCCTGCCGCACTGGTCGTTCGCCGAGATGGACGCCGCCTTCGGATTCTCGCTCGAGCAGTACCTGTACTTTGGTGGCTACCCAGGCGCCGCGCCGCTGGCGGGCAATCCGGCTCGCTGGCGCCGCTACATCCTCGATTCGCTCGTCGAGACGACGATCTCCCGCGACGTCCTCCTCATGGCTCGAGTCGACAAGCCGGCCCTGCTACGCCGCGTCTTCGAGCTCGGCTGCCGGTACTCCGGTCAGGTGCTCTCGTACACGAAGATGCTCGGTCAGCTTCAGGACGCCGGCAACACGACGACACTGGCCCACTACCTCGAGCTCCTGGCCGGCGCCGGAATGCTGGCCGGGATCCCGAAGTTCGCCGGCGAAGCGGTCCGCCAGCGCGGGTCGAGCCCCAAGCTCCAGGTCCTCAACACGGCCCTCCTCACCGCCTTTTCCAGGCTCACGCCCCCCGAGGCGCAGGCCGATCGCGAGTTCTGGGGCCGGCTCACCGAATCGGCGGTGGGGGCGCACCTGGCGAACGCGGCGGCGACGGGCACCTGCGAGCTCTTCTACTGGCGCGATCGCAACCGCGAGGTGGACTTCGTCGTGCGTGCGGGTCGCATGCTCGTGGCGATCGAGGTCAAGAGTGGGCGCGCCCCCGCCGCGCTGCCGGGCCTGGCCGCCTTCGCCGACGCCTTCCGGCCGCAACGCACCCTCCTCGTGGGCGGGGACGGCATCCCCGTCGAGGAGTTCCTCTCCCGTTCGGTCGAGCACTGGCTGCAACCGTGAGCAGGGTGAGTTGGACAGAGGTTTGGCAGGAGTTTAGCGACGCGGACATGATGAACGCCTTACTAAACTCCGATCAAGCTCCGGCCTCATCGCGCTTGATCCCGAGGTCACATACCAGCCGCGCACGGCGGCTGAGACGGATCGGAGGGGGAGAATCTCTCGCGGTGACACGATCCTTATCAAAGCGAATCGATGCATCCTTTGATATCGGGCAGCCCAGGTTTCGAGTACCCAAGCCGGCTTGGATAACTGAGATCCCGATGATCCCGACGCTGGCATGAGCAACCGCTTCGCCGAGTCGGTCGTCGAGGAGGCCACCCTCGCCTGGTTGGGTGGCCTGGGCTACGCCGTGCTCCACGGACCTGAGATCGCGGTCGGTGAACCCGCGGCTGAGCGCGCCGACCCGAACTACCGCGACGTCATCCTGGAGCGACGTCTGCGCCAAGCGCTCGTCCGGCTCAACCCCGAGCTCCCGGCCGAGGCGCTCGAGGATGCCTTCCGCAAGCTCACTCGGGCTGATGCATCCACGCGCATCGCCCACAACCATGCCGTCCACCGGATGCTCGTGGACGGCGTCACCGTGGAGTACCGCCGGGCGGACGGCTCGATCGCCGGGGCGCAGGCGCGCGTGCTCGACTTCGAGACACCCGAGAACAACGACTGGCTCGCGGTGAACCAGTTCACCGTGGCCGAGGGTCAGCACACCCGCCGTCCGGATGTGGTGCTTTTCGTGAACGGGCTGCCGCTGGCAGTCATCGAGCTCAAGAACCCGGCCGACGAGAACGCCACGATCTGGTCCGCAGTCCAACAGCTCGAGACGTACCAGGCGCAGATCCCGGTCCTCTTCACCTCGAACGCGGTGCTCGTCGTCTCCGACGGCGTCCGGGCGTGGATCGGCGCGCTCTGGGCGGGGCGCGAGTGGTTCAAGCCCTGGCGCACGATCGGCGGGCGCGAGGACGCGGCGGCCAACCTGTCCGAGCTGCAGGTCGTCCTCGAAGGGGTCTTCGAGCAGCGCCGCCTCCTCGACCTCGTGCGCTACTTCATCGTCTTCGAGGACCTCGGCGGCGGCGTCCTGGCGAAGAAGATCGCCGGCTACCACCAGTTCCACGCCGTGAACGTCGCGGTCGAGGAGACGCTCCGCGCCGCGCAGGCGGCAACGGAGGCGGCGCGGGCGGCGGAGACGGCCGGCCGCTACGAGGCGGGCACGAACCCGGGCGGCAGCCCCGGCGACCGTCGCGTCGGGGTCGTCTGGCACACCCAGGGATCGGGCAAGAGCCTGACGATGGCCTTCTATGCCGGGCGGGTCATCGTCGAGCCCGCGATGGAGAACCCGACGATCGTCGTCCTCACCGACCGCAACGACCTCGACGACCAGCTCTTCGGGACCTTCGCCCGCTGCAGCGACCTCCTCCGCCAGGAGCCCGTCCAGGCCCGGGACCGGGCCGACCTCCGCTCGAAGCTCCGGGTCGGCGCCGGCGGGGTCGTCTTTACGACGATCCAGAAGTTCTTTCCTGGCGAGACTGGCGACCGGCACCCG
>JAJYXS010000216.1 GCA_021801615.1 Actinomycetes bacterium | reverse complement strand
CGTCGTAGCCCGCCGTGACGAGGGCGCGCGCCAGGCCGGGGAGGCCGATGACGGCGATCTGGGGGGCAGTCATCGGGCCGGCACGGACTCGAGGCGGTTGCGCATGCCCGTCCTGTGCACCGGCCGCGCGATCGGCAGCCGGTTGGTGCTACCGCCCGGCGATGCGGTGCCAGGCGATGTCGCTCTCGATCACGGCCTCGTCGGGGTCTTGGCCGAGCTCGAGCAGCCCGAAGGCCCTTTCGGCCCAGTGGTGGACCGACTCGTAGGGCCAGACGTCTTCGGCCGGGGCGAGACCGTACGCACGGCGGCGCCAGCACGCCCAGCGCAGGGCGTCGACGAGGCCGGCATGGGCCGGCACCGCCTCGAGGAGCGCCCGGGCCTCGGCGAAGGCGGGGCGCCAGCCGGAGAAGGCGGCGACGAGCACCCGCGCCGCACCGGGCGCCAGGTCGTTGGCAAGAGGCGCGAAGGCCGGGTCGCGCTCGGGTGACCCCCAGGCGAGCTCGACGAGGTCGGTGCCGTCCCTCCAGGTGCCAAAGGCCCGCCCCGAGGGCCAGCGAGGCGGCTCAGGCCGCCCAGGAGCGACTGTGAGCGCCGCTGTGGCCCGAAGGTCTCCAGAGGCCACAGGGGCTCCTGGTGGCTCCTGGGGGGCTCTCGCCGGGCCTGTGGCGATCGGCTGGTCCGGCGCTCCCACCCGCTCCACCAGCGCGAGGGTCCGCCAGGAGTCGTCCGGCGGCAGCGTGCGCACTACGTCGGCCGTGGTGCCGGCGAAGACGAGCGCGACGAGCTCAGGGTCGGCGGCGGCCGCCTCGCCCAGCGCCTCGTCGAGGCGGACCAGCCGGCGGAGCGGGAGCAGCGGCTCGACGAGGCAGACCGCCCAGCGCAGGCAGGCGTCGGCGGAGCGACGACGCTCCGAGGAGCGTCCTGGTGGCACCGGCGCAGGCTAGCTCGCCTGGGATCTTGCGTTGAGCTGGGACGTTACTGGTGCGCCACCGATCAGTGACTTGGAGGTTACAAGCAAGCTCCCTGGTCAGCTGACTAAATGGCCCCTGTGTAACTTATGTACTTATGTAACTAATAAATCATGTATATATAGTACGTGTAGAGGGGCTGCATTACGACGTCTTCATGTGAGCCCACCCCCCACCAATTACGCCTCCCTATAGGGGGGGTGCTCCGCAGAAGACGTAACACACGTATTGTCAGTGACTTCCCTGGTCACAGGCCATTTTGAGGTAACATGGGGCAGTCACTCCGTTACATCACCAGCTTTCAGACCCGATTCGGGGCCGATCTCGGTGCCGTCGAAACGCATCGCGACCCCGCAAGGCGCTCCTTCTGCGGTCGCCGAGAGCGTCGATCACCATTCGTGTGGACCCACACGACGATCATGTGACGTGTGTGAAATCGTCTTCATATAAGCCTCGCCCGTGGGTGCCCCACAGAAAGAAACCACCAGTAACTTCCCAGGCCAGAGGACCATTTTGGGAGTAACATGCCAGTTACATTCCGGGTCTGATCCAGTCGCCAAGTGCGTCCATCGTTGATCGGGTCCCATCGCGAGACGGCACCCCCATAGCGGACTTCGGAATCGTCGCTGAGGGCCTCGCGATCGTCAGTGCCGGATCGCTCTCTGCTCGTGTTCGGGGTTGACGGGCCTGTCGTCAACCCACTCGTGTTTTCGCCTGGTCCGCACGAGTTTTCCGACCCGATTTTCCGGCCGCGCATAGGCCATGCATGCCACAGCGCACCGACCCAACCACACTTGTCGACACCGACGCGATGCGCCGGTTCCACGAGATCGTCTACGCACCCCATCGCTGGCCGGACGGCGCCGTGCTGGCGGTGCCGTCCATCATCAAAGGGCGCGGCGTGCGGACCGATCGGATCCCCGTCCAGGACGCCGACGCCTTCGTCGAGCTGTGCGTCAGGGGCGTTCGATCCGGCGCCGACGTCTACGTGAACGTGGCTCCGCAGCACCCATCGACTGCGAAGCTCGACATCGGCGTCCGGGGCGGCAAGAAGACGGCCCTCTCACTCCCGGCGCTGTTCGTGGACGTCGACACCGCCAACGGCGTCCACAAGGTCGCCGACAAGGATGGTCAGCTCCCCCTGCCGAGCAGGGACGACGCCGTGGCGCTGATGCGCTCGCTCCCCCTGGCGGTGACGGTCCTGGTGGCGACCGGTGGCGGCTATCACTGCTGGTGCTGCCTCGACGAGCCGCTCGACTGGGCGTCCCCAGACGGCGCAGATGTGCTGCGCCGATGGAAGGACGCACTCGGGCAGCTCTTCTTCGCAGCCGGGCGTCACCTCGACGCCGGCGTGGTGGGGGACCCCGCCCGGATGCTGCGGGTGCCCGGCACGATCAGCTTCAAGCGTTCCGACGAGCCGCGCCCGGTCCGTCTGCTCGACTCGTGGCCCGAGCCCGCACCGAGCGAGACGGCATCGGGCGCCGAGGAGGCAGCGTGAGCGCCATGGACGACTTCTGCGACTTCGAGGACGAGGGGGCCGGCTACGACTCGGGCACCGACTTCGGCGTCGGTGCGCCCGAAGACGACAACCTCGACACCACCAGTGGCGACGGCAGCAGGCCCAAGCCCGTCCCCACGCTGGCCGAGCCCGCCGGAGCAGACACTGCGCCGCCCGTGCCGCCGACCCCGCTCGTGCGCTCAGACACCAGCTCCACGGTTGGCTGGGTGCTCGGCGACGTGAACGAGACCGGCCGTCTCCTCCAACTCTTGCCGCCGCTTGCGAAGCGCCAGCGGCACGAGCAGGCAGCCTCCGGGCGGGACCGCACCGGCACGAGACGAGCCGCCACCGACGGCGACCGGCCGGGCGATCGCCTGGCCAGAGAGGTGGGACCCTCGGACCTGCTGCCCACTCTCGGCTGGGAGCTCGACGGCGAGACGGCCGACGGCGGCTCGAGGTGGGTCCGCCCGGACCACAGCGAGCCCTACGACGGCTCGCACGATGCCACGGTCTACCTCGACGAGGACGGGATCGAGCGCATCACCGTGTTCTCCGAGCGGCAACGAGCTGCGTGGGGCCTCACCGACGGGCACAGCTGCTCCAGCTTCGACCTTCTCACCCAGGTGTTCGCCGCCGGCGATGCGCACCTGGCCGCCGCGGTCGCACGCATCGTCCTCGCAGAGAACGTCCCGGTCGAGCGCCTTGGCGAGCTCTTGCGCCAGGACGACACAGGCTCGCCAGCAGACGTCGCCGAGCGCCTGCGAGCCGCCGTCGGCGCCGCTCCGGCTTCCACGTCTGCGGCTGGGAGCAGGACCAGAGTGCACACCGCCATCGTCGACTGGGAGAACGAGTGCATCAAGGCGAGCAACGAGCCGACGGCGACCATCCTCGTCGACTGCGGGCTCCGCATCGTCGGCCGGGTCGTCGTCGACGACGACCTCAACCCCGCAACTCCCACCGAGCGGCTGTACGACGTCGAGGTCCGCCTCGACGGAGCCCAGTACGTCGTCCGTGACGTCTACTCGACGGACCTCGGCCAGCCTCGCAGCTGGCTGGACCGGCTCCCCGACGCGGTCTCCGACGAGATCGTCATCTCGCCGGCTCGCCAGGTCGAGGTCGAGATCGAGGCGGCGCTGCGCGCCCAGATGAAGCTCGCCCGTCCCCCCGTCTACAGGGCGCTTCGTCGTATCGGCTGGGCCGCCGTCAGGGGCCGCATCGGGTACGTGACGACGCAGGGCACCCTCACGGCGTCAGGGCTCGACGAGAGCCTCCGGGCGGTCGTCACCGGGCCACCGGCGGCCGTCGCTTTCGCCGAGTCAGACCCGGCGGTGCTCGCCGACGACGTGCGGACTGTGCTGTCGATCCCGGGCCTGCTCAGCGAGAGCGGGAAGACCGCGCTGGTCGCTCTCTTCTCGGCGATGGCCTGGGCCCACAGCGGCGTGACGCCACCCGCAGCGGGGCTTGCAATCGTCGGCGAGAAGGGCAGCGGGAAGACCGCCCTCGTACGTCACGTCCTCTCCGCTCTGTCGCCCGACCCGGACAGCCTCCTCACCAGCCTCGACAGCAGCGCAGGCGTCGTCGGCGAGGTGGGCGCCGGGGCGCACAACAGCATCGCCTGGGTCGAGGACGCTCGTGACAAGCCGTCCGAGCGAATGGGGGAAGAGCAATCCGCAGCGATCGACAGCCTGCTGCGCCGCACCTACGGCGGCGGCGTCGTCGGCAGGGCGCGGCTTCGTCCGGATGGACACGGGCGCTTCATCCGCCAGGACCCCGACCGCAGCTCGCCCATGGCGCTCATCACCGCAGAGAAGCTGCCCACGTCGACGACCATCTCGTCTCTCGAGCGGTGCCTCACCGTCGAGCTGCTGGCCAAGGCGCTCGACGAGGAGCCCTTCGACGATCACCTGAAGCACATGCTCCGCGACGGAGCGCTGCGCCGAACCTGGGGGGCGTTCATCTGTCACCTTGCGGCTCTCATCGACGCCCTGGCGCCTGGAAACCCCGAGGCTGCCCTTACCGCCTGGCGAGCCCATCTCGCGAACCTGCGCAGCGAGATGGTCCTGGACCTGTTGGCATCGGGACAGCTCACCATCCGTCAGGCGGAGGTCGCCGCGGGGTTCTTGACCGGGTGGCGCCTTTGGTCGGAGTTCTGCATCGGGGTCGGAGAACTCGACAGCGGTGAGGCGCTTTCTTTGGCCTCCGACGGCCAGCTCCGGCTCTCCGAGTCCGCTCGACGTCATGCCGTCGGGGTCATGGACCCAGGCGAGGTTGGGCCCATGGCGGTTGTGAACCGTCTCCGACAAGCCACGCTCGGCGAGAGGTGGTGGATAGACGGTCCGGGCTTCCCCGTCCCCGCCGACGTCTCGAGGGTCGAGCTCCTCGGCCAGGTCGTGAAAGAGCGGGAGAGCGGCACGATCTACGTCGCTCTCCTGCACGACGCGGCGGCCAAGGCCATCGGGATGCGCAGCGGTCTCGAGCTCGTCGCGTCCCTCGGCGAGCTGGTCGCTCGCGAACGCTCCGGTCAGCGCACCCGGCCAACGCGGTTCCGTGGCACCGTCATCCGAGCGGTCTGGATCCCGCTGGACACCTGGCAAGGAGGCAGCGACACCGGCGACAGCGACCGAAACCCCGCATCTGACGACGCTGACGAAGATTTCTGATGGACAGGAGACAGTAAATGGGCATCCATTCCCAGTGCGAGCACGACGTCGTTTCCACCTTAGATCGGGCTTGGATCGAAGGTCTTGGCACGCTGTCGCGGATCGCGGAGATTCCCCAGAGTCGATCACCGAAATTCCCCAGTTGGCCCCGGGGCGGTGTGGGCTGGTTGCAGCGTAGATCAGCTCGGGGTGATCACCTCCTCTCCGAGGAGCGCATCG
>JAJYXS010000102.1 GCA_021801615.1 Actinomycetes bacterium | reverse complement strand
CCTGTTCAACGACGCCCAGATGTCGGCGGCCGAGCGTGCGGAGTTCCTCGTGTCGGCGATGCGCTACGCCTACGACGACACCGAGATCCGTGGGCGCTCGACCGAGGTGCTGAACGTCGTCTTCACAGCGGCGCTCGCGTGCCCCGAGGAGGTCGCGATGACCACCCGGGATGTGGTTGACCCGCCGTCGTTCGTCTCGCTCGCGCACATCCTGCTCGGCTCACGAGACGACCAGCGGGGCGTGGCGCTCGCACGCCAGATGGAGCGCTGGGCGGCAGAGCACATCGGCACCCCGGCCGGCGCCGAGCTGGCAGACGCCCTCAGCCGCCTCAAGATCGTCTACGGCGAGAGCGTCACCCCCTCCCAGCGTCGCAGCCTGACGGAGGCGGCGCGCAACAAGGTCGACGACCTGATGAAGCTCCCGAGCTGGTGGTCGCACTCGCGCCCGGTGCTCTCCTGGCGCCAGATCCTCGAGTCGCACGCGGCCGTCGTCGTGAACGCCGGGTCGACTGCAGACGGCCGGCTCGTCGACGAGACGGCGGGCCGGATCGTCTCGGCGATGCTCGCCTGGTCGCTCGAGGACGCGATCAAGCGGACGTGCGCCGGGTGGCAGCAGGCCGACCGCTCGGTGTCGATCTTCGCGGACGAGCTCAGCCAGCTGGCGCGCAGCTCTTTCGAGGTCGTCGAGTGGCTGCGCAACCAGGGTCGCAGCTACGGCGTGCGGCTCTACCTCGCCACCCAACAGCCTGAGCAGTTGGACGAGCGGCTGCGCTCGGTCCTGCTCGGCTTCGGCACCGTCTTCTGGTTCCAGCAGGGCAACGCCGCGGTGGTCGCGCAGGCGGTCCAGCAGCTCTCGATGACCGGCGAGGAGTGGACGGCGGCCGACCTTGGCAACCTCGAGGCCTTCCATGCGGTGCTGCGTGCCCGGGCCGACGGCCGGCTGCAGCCGCCGGTCACCATCCGCACCGCGTGGTGGGACGACGACGCGACCCGCTTCGCCGCGGACCAGGGCTACGCGCTCGGCCTTGGCGGGGGAGCCGTCTCGATCATCGGTGCCGCGGGGGCCGGCACCGCTGGCGCCAGTTCCGGCGAGCCAGACGACTGGTTGATCGGAGCACCGGCCAGCGTCGTCGAGCGGGGCTCCGGCGCCGCAGCGCCGTCTGCCCCTGGCCCGCTTGGGGTCGAGGCGCTGTTCGCCCAGACACCCGCGGCCGCTTCGCCACCGCCCGGACCCTACGTCTCCATCCCGGTCGACGTCGCCAGCGACCCGGTGGACGTCAGCCGGGTCGTCGACAGCGATGCAGGCAGCACCTTGGTCGATACCTTCGACGCTGACGAGTGGTGAGCGTCCTTCGCACGTCGACCGGCGAGGCCATCCCCCTCGCCGAGCTCCCGAGCGCGTGCACGACCCCCGGGCACAGCGCGGCGGAGCGGGTCGACCTGTTCTGGTCCGGCGTGCGCTCGGCCGGTACCGGCCAGGTCGCCATCAGCTGGACCTCGCGCACCTCGCTCGACCGGTACCGCTCGGCCGGCATCGCGCATCCGGGCTCGCGCATCCGCTGGTCGCAGGAGGCGGCCTTGGCCAAGGTCCGCGACGATCCGACCCGGCTCCAAGCTCTCGGAGCGCTCCACCTATGGCGGACGATGACCTCCGAGCAGGTCGCCGCCGTCATCGGCTCGCCGCTCACGAGCTCGCCCCGGTCAGTTGACCTGGCGCTGCTGTTCGCGGCCGGTCTCGCGCAGCGGGGGATGGTCTTCGCAGCCGAGCGCCGAGCCATCGCTCCGATGCTGTGGCGCCCGGACATCGCCGCTCGTGCGCTGCGCTTCGAGGACCGCCTCTCGTACGCCGAGTGGCTGGGCGTCTACGCGGGCCAGGAGTGGTCCTGGGGCGCGCAGGCCGGCCGGCACAACCTCATCACGACCGAGCTGTCGCTCCGGGTCGCCGAGTACACACCGATCGGCGCCGTCCTCGGCGAGCTGCTCGCCGGGGCGCGCCTGCTCTTCCCGACCCAGGAGCAGCTAGCACGGTCGCGGCGGTCGGCAGACGCCGTGTGGGTGCGCGACGACGGGTTGCGCATCGTCGTCGAGGCGACCGCGACGGCGACGACCACCTTCCGGGCCCGCCTTGAGCACTGGATCAAGGCGCTTCTTCAGGACACCGAGCGGTCCACGGTCGTGCTCTTCGTCGACGTGAGCGACCCCGACAACGACCGGAGCCGGCCGGACCTGATGATGCGCCGGGGCATCGTCGACGCGGTGACCGCCTCGCCCGAGCGCGTCGAGGCTGGCATCCCATCTCGTGTCGCCTTTGCTCGCTACCGGGACTGGTTTCCCGACCTCGGGCTCGTGCACCCGAGCTTCTTCGGGCTGCAGGTCGAGCGCCCGACCGGGCGACCGGGCGCACGCTTCGAGCCGGTCGATCTTCTCGACCCCTACGCCGTCCCCTTCGCTCCCGCCGACCCCGAGGCCGCCCGGGCCCCGATCGTCCACGCCGGGAACCTCTACGGCGTGCCCCACTGGCTGCGCGGTCCGGGCCTCGATCTCGATGCGGTCGTCCGGCGGCTGGCGGGATTCCCGCCGCCGGAGGTCATGCCGCCCGAGCGCAGGGCCGAGCTGGTCGAGCGCTTCGCCCGACGAGCCGATCCGAGTGCTCGCGCACAGAGCCGGCATGGCGACGACCCCCCGGCATCCCTATCCACAGATCCTCGGCGTCCCCGGCCTCTCGCTCTCGGGCGCGCAAGCCTGGGCAGCGAGCGACGAGGCTCGTGAGCAGGGACGCAAGGGTGAGGAACGGACCGCCCGGGTGCTCGGCGAGCTCCTCGTCCCGAACGGCCCGACCGTCCTGCACAGCCTCAGGCTCCCCATGTCCGGCATCGACGCCGACGTCGACCACGTCGTGGTCGCCGGCCGGAACGTCTGGATCCTCGACTCGAAGGTCTGGAAGCCGGCGGTCTACTGGACGATCGGCGGCAAGACGAGGCGAGGGCTGCGGCGCATCCCCTTCGCCGACAAGCACACGAGCGAGATGGCCGTGACGGCGATCGGCCGCCTACTCGAGACCCGCGGGGTCTCGGTCGTCGTCCACCGGCCCTACCTCGTCGTCTGGCCGTCCAACCGGTCGAGGTCGATGCGTCTCGGCCTGTACCGACCACGAGGCGCCCGCGTCGTCCACGGCGAGGTGCTCGACACCAAGCTCGACCGCATCGCTGCGGGCGGACCAGCGGACCAGGACGTCGTCCGGGTGCTCTACCCGTTGCTGTCCACGGCCCGCCTCGCCGCGATGCGCCTTCCCGAGGACCGGCTCCACGACCACGACGTCGGCCCGCAGCTCGCGTCGAACGGCCGCTCGGGCGGCATCGTCGACGAGTTCTGATGGCACCCCGTCGTCGGACCAGCCAGCCGGCGCAGTCGATCGCGCCGGTCCTCGTCGTCGCTGCCGTCGGCCTCGCCGTCGTCTCGTCGTGGTTCGGCCTCCCACCAGTCGCCGTGTTGTGGGCGCTCTTGCTCGTCGTCGCCTGGGTCGAGCCACCGGTCACCCTCACCGGCAAGAAGGACGACTGGGGCTACCCGACGCCGGCGAACCCGAGCGAGGAAGCCCGCCTGCGCCGCTCCCGCCAGTGGCGCCAGCTTCGCTTCTCGCTCGTCCCCCTGCCTGGCCTTGCGACCGGGCTCACGCCCGGCTGGCCACTGCTCGCCTCCTGGCTGGCGGGAGTGTGGGCAGGGGCGCTCGCGTGGCTGGTGCCCGTCGTCGGGAACCGCTACCTGCGTGCTCCCGCCGGCCACGTGCTCGACGCGGCGGCAGCCTTCGTGCTCGTCGTCGAGCTCGCCTCGGCCCGTCGAGCGGTCGCTCCAGCGGACCACCCAGGGACGAGGATCGACACCCTCGTGCCCGCCATCCGCCGGGCGCCGGGGCCGATGCTCGCCCGCACGCTGGCCGGTGCCCTCTGCGGCCTCGTCCTCGGGGTCATGCTCGCCACCGTCACCCACCTCTACGGTCCGAGCTTCGGATGGAGAGGCCTCGTCGCCCAGCTCCACCTCGACCCGCACCTGCGCCACCCCGGCATCGTGCTCGCGTTGCCCTCGGTGCTGGACGGCCTGCTCGCCGTCGGCGGGGCGCTGCTCGCCGTCGCCCGGCCGTGGCAGAAGGTCGCGCTCGAGGCATGGTCAGAGCTCGTCGACACCCGGGCAGGCTGGGCGCCGCGCTGGGCTGGGCTCAAGCTCGACGCGCCCACTCTCGTCGAGCACCGGGTCCTTGGCGCAGCGACGATCGACACCTTCGAGGCGCCGGCGCACCTCGGCGCTGTCGCCTTCCTTCCCCTCGGGCCGAAGATCGCACCTGCGCTCGGGGCCGGGACAGTCGTCGCCGTGCTGGAGCGCCCCGACGAGGTCGGCGGCGTGCCGGCCCCGGGCACGAGGCACCCTCGGCGCTTCGACGTCGTGACCTGGCCGGCAGCGAGCCTGCCGGACCCTACGACCGAGGCCGACCCGGCCGTCGTTCAGCTGTTCGCCCACGCGGCGATGGTCTGGACCCTCGAGCCGCTCGGGTACGGCCGACCCGTCCCGCTTGGCCTCGAGCTCGTGACGGCCCCGGAATCGCCAAAGCGCGTCTGGGCTTCCGCCTGGGCCTGGCCCGGCGGGCCGGACCTGCGGACCATCCGCCAGGCGAGCGCACCGGGCGGCGGGCCGCTCGTCCCCCGGTTCCCGCCCACGTTCTCCTGCCCGGTGCTGATCGACCACCACGCCGACCGGGTGTACCTCGGTGCCATCGGTGACCCAGAGGTCGTGCTGACGGAGGAGTACGAGGTGCTGGCCCAGCACTTCGTCGAGCTCGCCGAGGAGGACCGCTGGGCGACGATCTGGGAGAGCGTGCTCAAGCGGGGCTCGGTCCACCCGACGATCCAGCACGGTGTCACCGCCGAGCGCAAGCTCACCGAGCAGCTTGCCGTGCGGCGCATGGCATTCCTCACCCCGTGGGGGATCGACCCGACCGAGTTCCTGGGGCTCGAGGCGAAGCTCGCCACCGCTCTGACCGCTGCGCCGTTCGTGTCGGTCACCGGCTGGACCCAGAAGGGTTCTGGCGACCGCCACCCCCAGGCCTTCGCCGTCCACTGGTCGGACAAGGCGGTGCCTCAGTCCCCGGACCTCGTTGCTCCGGCCGACGCGGCGCCGTGGGTGCTGGCGGGCCAGGTCAACGCCGCGTTCGACGACACCCGCCTTGCCCGCCCGGAGCTCGTCGAGGCGCGCCCGCTGACGGCCCCGCGCTCGAAGCGACATCTGTGGCAGATCACCGTCCAGCTCTACGAGGGGGTCACCGCGGCCGACGTCCGGTCTCGATCGGAGAGGCTCCGACGGGCGATGCGGGCTCCGTGGCTCCGGGTCGAGGACACACCGCGTGGCGTCGTCCTCTACGTCGGCGCCGAGCCCGGCCAGGTCGAGCTCAACGACCCGAAGCGCGACGCACTCCGGCTCAGCGCCCTTGACTGGGACCAGGCATGGCAGGACGCCGGCGTGGTGGGGACGAACGGTGACGTGCCGCATCTGACCGCCCTCGACCACCTGCCGCGCAACCCGAAGGTCGAAGTGCGCGACTTCCTCCTCCCGCCTGGGATCGACCGGACCAGGGTGAAGGCCAATCTCGGCAAGCTGAAGGCCGCCACCGCCAACTCATTCATCGAGGTGCGCGAGTCGCCGGATGGGGCGTCGTCGGTCCGCCTGCTGGTCGCCGCCCAGATGCCACTGCCGTCGATGGTGCCCTTCGACTTCAAGGCCGCCGACCGGACAGAAGGCATCGCCTTCGCGACTGGCATCGAGGGCGAGCCGGTCGTCTTCGACCCGATCGAGAGCCCCCATCTCCTGCTCGCGGGTGTGACTGGGGCCGGCAAGAGCTCGGCCCTCCAGGCGATCCTCTACGGCGCGGCAACTCACGGCGCGGAGCTCTACGTCGTGGATCCGGTGAAGGGCGGCGCGGACTTCGCCTTCCTGCGAGGCCACGCCAGGGCCTTCGCGAGCGACGCTATCGAGGCTGCCGCGGTGATGAAGGCGATCTATGCCGAGGTCTCCCGGCGCAAGCAACTGAATGCCACCCACGGCGTGGGGTCGTTCCTCGAGCTGCCCGAGGCGGTCCGGCCCTGTCGCATCGTCGTCGTGATCGACGAGTTCACGAGCCTGGTCGGCCAGGACCCGGTCCCGAAGCATCCCTTCGACGACCCCGACGAGGAAGCAGAGCGCCAGGTCCAGCTCGCCATCAACCTCGCCAAGCAGCAGGTCGGCGTCTACGCCGGGCGCTTCGCCAGAGAGGCGAGGTCGGCCGGGGTGACTCTCCTGCTCGGCACGCAGAAGCTCATGGCACGGCTGCTGGATACCTTGCCGGGTGGGTCCGACCTGAAGACGAACCTTGCACGCGTATTGCTCGGGAAAGCAAGCAGCGGCGAGCGGATGTCAGCGCTTCGGGCCTTCGACGATGCCCCCGTGCTCGAGGGGGACATCCCGAAGGGCCGCGGCCTGTGGGAGCCGCTCACCTCGACGGCTGTCGTCATCCAGGCCTGGTATGCCGGCCAGGAGCAGTACCTCGCCGAGCTCGAGAAGCGGGTGCCGAAGCTGGACCCGAGTGAGCTTCTGGACCTCGTGCCGTTCCTGCCGAAGCTCGATGACCCGTTCACTGCGGCGTCCGGGATGCCGGCCCCCGGTGCTGCCGATGCGGACAGTGTCGTCGATCTCGGCGAGCTGGAGCTCAGCCTCGACGACCTCGAACCCCACGACGCGCCCAGGGCGAGCGCCGAGGAGCGGGTCGACGACACGCCGCCCGCGTCTGCCGAGCTCGACTGGGGAGCGCTCGAGGTCGTTGTGCCGGCCAGCCCAGAGCTTGGTGATGACACCGCGGCGGAAGGGCGTGACCACGAGCGGGAGACCCCAGTTGTCATGCCGTCACGGCTCGCCGATCAGGCGGCAGGCCCGACGCCAGCGGGCGGGCAGACAGTCGCCGACGCGGCCGTGAGCGCCCACGACGGCGCCTGCTGGCAGATCGACTGGGCCGTCGAGCCGGTGAGTGAGATTGCCAAAGGGCACAAGGACGCCGCCGACGCAGGCGGCGGTGTGGCCAGGTCGGAGGCAGACGACGAGTGGGGGCTCGTTCCCGAGGTCCGCCGGCGCCCCGCTGGTCCACCTGACTCGCGGGCGACTCCCGCGCCGAGGCCGGGCGACGAGTTCTGAGCCGATGCCGTACACCGACGAGCACGAGCCGACCTCCGCTTGCCTCGTAGAGGACCCCGGGCCATGCTGGCACACCGTCTTCGTCCTTTTGGAGAAGCCGCGGCCGGGCGGACCATTGACGCTCCGCTGCCCGTATTGGCGGCGCCGGTACGAGCAGGTGCTCGTGCGTGATCAGGTGTGATGACATCTACCGTTCCCGGACGTCCGCGTACTCTGTGAGGTGGGAAGCGGCGAGGCTTGGCCTGGAGACGGGAGCCTGACCTAGATGCGATGCTTCGTGAGGGATTGCGAGAACGAGGCAACAACTATCAGGAGCGCGGTACGCCCGGTGATGGGTAGCGTCGAGGTACGTCTCTGTCAGCCGTGCGCTGCTGAGATCGATGCTGGCGCTAAGCCTGAGATCGAGCCACGCTTCTTCGAAGGAGGACCCGATGGCCCGTCGTCGTAGCTTGACCTCGCAGCTCTACCGAGCCGCCCGAACGGTCAACAACCTGAGTGCCGCCTCCAGGGGCCCGGGCGCCTACGCCAAGCGTGTCGCTCGGCGGAAGGTCTACGGGAAAAGCATGGGGGCCACGGGGCGCTTCCTGCGAGCGCTGGGGCTCGGGAAGTAGGCAGACAGCCATCGATCCGACATGGTGACGTTTCTGGTTGCTCTGGCCGGGGCGCTCGTAGGGGCCACCGGTGGCGCTATCGGCACCGCCACGATGGGGCGCCACCTCGAGGCTGCCGAGGCGCGTCGGCAGGCGAGGAGGGACATCATCACGATCACGCTGCCGAGCCTGCTGAGTGCGAAGGCCGATTCCTACTCGTCCGGCTCGTATCACGCGGTCCTGCTAACCGAGCTGGAACGTCTCCGGGCGCGCACGGTGATCCTGTCAGTCCGCGAGGAGCGCCTCGGCGCCGCCCTCGCCCGAACGTGGAGGGCGGCGGTACCGGGAATCGCGCCACCAACCTATCGACCCGACCCAATCGTCGGCGCCGACGCCCGGGCAGCGATCGATCGGGCGCACAAAGCACTCGACGCAGCCCTCACTCGGAAGCTCCGCCCGCTCGGATGGCGTCGGGCCCGGTCGATCGAATGGCCGATGCTCGGATTGGTGGATCCCGAGTCGCCTTCCGGCTGACCCAGGAGGGCATGGCGTCCGAGCGAGCAGACGTTCGCCAGACTTCCTACCCGTGACCCCGCCCGAAGGCCGTCCCACAGGTCCACGCCGGTGGCGAGCATCTCGTTGACGACCTCGACCCGCTCGAGGTGCTCCACCATCGGCCAGCGTGGCATGCCAAGGCCCGGTGCCGGGGGTGCGGGTCTACGCCCGGCTCGCCCGACCTGAGTCCTGCCGCACTCGGGTAGCCGTTGAGCGAGTGAGCTCGTCACGGCAGTCGTAAACGAGGACCAGGCCACAGGGCTCGCGGTTTGGGAGAGCATCGACCCGGCGACCGCCGACGACGTGCTCGTGGTGCTCGTCCGGGACGCCGTCGAGGCTGCCGAGGCGGTTCGCCGGAGCGGCAGCCGCTGATCGACTACCCGGTCGGGGATGGCGTCGCCCGGGCGCCACCGTTCGGGCGCTCCCGCTCGATCGTGCGCCGCACCCACTCCTCGGTTGCCGGATCGGGGTGGAAGTACACGTATCGTTGCGCCTGGCGAATCTGCCATCGGTTGACTTCGTTGACGGCCTCGGGCGTCAGCTCCCCATAGCCCCCCACCTGGCCGAAGGCCGCGAGGTGTCCTGGCCCGAGCGGGAGGCTGACTGACCTCGCCTCCCCGAAGGGCACGCCGCCTTGGATGCCGACCGCCCCGTTGCCCCACGTCAGTGCCGGCGTGTCGCCGAGGACGAAGGAGCCGGCGGCCGGTGTCCAGATCTGGAGCGGAGACCTCTCGACGAACGCCCGAGCGCGCCGGAAGAGGTCCTCGACAAGCAGGCGAAACGCCAGTCCGGCGCTCGCGGCCCTCGTCTTGTCAGCGGCCAGCTGCTCGAGCGCGAGGCCGATCGCCGCAGACGGCGGGAGCTCGAGGCGGGTGCGACGGGCGACGACCCTCGCGAGGGCGGAGGGGTCGGCCTCGAGCATCTGACGCACGACCGCCTCGAGCCCGTCCGACCATGACCGGCCGTGCACCTCCTCGATCTCGAGGCTGCGGGCGTAGTGCAGGGCAATCGTCGTTTTGATGGTGGCGACGTGCTCAGGGTGGTCGAAGACCGTGCCGTGCTCGACGCTCTCGAGGGCGTCGTGCAGGTGGTCCTCGACCTCGCCCTTCCAGAGTCGCTCGGTGACCTCGCTGTCGATGGGGACGAAGTCGGTGACCTTCCCGACCTGCCGCGGCGTGCGCAGCCGCACGCTCGACCTCGGGAAGCGAACGTCGAGCGACGCGAGCTGCCGTCCGGCTCCCGGTCGGGCCGGCAGGCAGAAGCGGGTTGACAGGACCTGGGAGACGACGTGCTGCTCGGCCACACGGGGCGTTTCGTCGGCGAGGAGGTAGCGCGCTCGCTCGACGATCCGGACCAGCTCAGCGAAGGGTGGCCCAGCGCCATCGAGCTCGATGAGGAGCTCGGGGATGTGCCGTTCGAAGAGCTCTACGTCGTGCGCGACGATCAGCACGAGACGAGGCTCGTCGGCGGTGCTCCAGGTCCGCAGCCATGGAAGGAGTTGCCGGAAGTGGCGGGGAAGCGACGACGGGCGGCGAGGGACGATCAGGCCCACGTCGCCATAGTGGCACCGGTGAGGCAGCGGTGGCTTGTTCCAGGCCTCTCGGAGCCGAGGTCGAATGGGGGGGTCGTCCCTGATGGGCTCGCCTCGAACCGCGCCCTCACCTCGGGCGATGACAGGTCCGCAAAGCCGGACTGCGAGGCAGCGAGCTCTTGAGACGGGAGAGAAGGCGGTCCGCGGCTGCAGGATCCGCGTAGTAGGCACTCAGTCCTGCGCCAGTTCCCTGCAGCGCTGGCACTTCGGGATCATTGCCACCGGGTTGGTGAAGTCCGCGTCGAGAACTTCGTAGGGAACAAGGCCGCACAACGACAAGGTCTGCTCGCCGACAGCGGGAACGGCATGGACGTGAAGCGGCACGCGCCTTCCTCGAGGGACGCTGCCTACTCCTAGGCCACGGCTCTGGGCGATCGTCGAGTCGCAGTAGGCCTGCTTGAACGCCATGGATCCCTCCCGGTCTCTACTGAGCGTGCGGAGGCGCCCCAAGCTGTCCCAGGACATGTCCTGCATCGATGGCCGCTTGTCCGATCACCGCGAGGTTCGCGACGCGACCCACGTACTGCCAAACCATGTCCGACCACTTGGCACCCTTCTCGTCAACCTGGCCCATCGCGCGCGCTCGACCGATGGCACCGAAGGCCTGGTCGCTGGCAGCGCGGGTTGCTTGCGCCCCGCTGAGCCGGTAGTCGTCGAGAGCCTTGATGATCAGGTGGAGGTGGTCGACGAGAAGTGTCGCGAGGTCGGGATGTAGGCCAGTTGCGAGCACCTGCTCGATCAGGTCGTTCGCATCGTCACGAAGCACCTGCAGCACGTCCGGGGTCGCCACTTGCTCAGGCGCGTTGAGAGAGAGCAGCTCCGCGCACATCTCGAGCGCCTTGACCGCATCGTCAGCCAGTGAGCGCGCGGGGCCGACGCACGGCTGATCGAGATTGTTGAGGAAGCGGAGCCAGTTCTCGACGGCCTGGAGCTCATGAGCGAAGCGGGGCGGTATGGCTTCCGGTCGTTGTTCGATCGCCGAGCGAGCCTGACGAGGTAGGTCGACGATGAGTGCAACCTCTCGATGCAGGTCTGCCCTGAGGGACAAATCGGCCTCGAGGATGTACCCGATGGCTTCGCCAACGGTAGTCCTGTTGGCGTCTCGGGGTCCGGGTATGGCGCGAAAGGCCTGAACGAAGGCGAGCAGCCTCGCTGCTGGGTTGTCTCCTACCGGCTCGCTTCGGTAGAGGTTCTGCGCTGGCAGCGGCACGTCACCAGGCTATTCGCGCCGCGGCGGCCAACGCCTGGCCGACGAACGTCAATCGGTCCGACGGCGGTCGCTCCCGCTGACGGACACTCACCCGATCCCGAGGCCCCCGCACAGAAGGGAGGTGCCGACTGAGCGCATCACCATAAAGCTCCCGGCCGGCTTCGACCCTGCCAAGCACCTGAAGGCGCTCGAGAAACTCGTCGCCGACAAGCACGGCGACGGCTGGGAGATCGACTCGATCGACCCAGTGGCGGGCACCGCATTTGCGACCCGCCAGGTGGCGGTCACCGAGGTGGCCGCGGGCGAGAAGACTGAAGCCCGCTTCGAGGTCCGTCTTCCTCGTGGGACGAAGCCATCCGACGGCGCAAGGGTCGCGACCAAGCTCGAGGACCAGTACGAGGGCTACGTCATGGTGGAATTCGAGCCCTTCCTCGGCAAGGCCACGCTCGCCCGTCTCACCGCGCCCGAGCAGCGTTGCCGTGGAGCGATCGCCGTGGCGCTCGGGGTGAAGCCGTGGGATGTCCAGGTCACCGCGCGGCCGGATGCCGGCTACGACGTCACCCTGCCGCACACTTACGTGCCCTCCAAGCATGACCAGAAGCTCGAGGAGATCGCCACCGTCGTCGTCGGGAAGGAGGGCTGGTACGTCGAGACCGACCCAGGGGCGCTGAAGGCCTCCCTCGTGCCGGGCGAACCTCCTTCGTTCCCGCCGGTGCTGTCGTATCCATTCAAGAAGACCGTGGAGCGCGTCGACCCGAAGGATGGCGACTGGGCACGCGTCCCGCTCGGGCGAGTGCTCGGTCGTACCGGCGGCGAAGAAGGACCAGAGCTTGCGATCGACTTCGTGACGAGCCCGCATCTCCAGGTCCAAGGCCTGACAGGGTCGGGGAAGCTACTCCGGCTCGATACCCGCGTCCCGGTTCCGGTCAGCGAACAGTTCCCCGACGGCTGGGCAACGGTCGGCACGCTCGCGGTTGGGGACACCGTCTACGCTGCCGACGGCACGGAGACGAAGATCGTCGGGTTCTCCGACGATGTGGTCGAGGACACCTACCGAGTGCAGTTCGACACTGGCCAGGTTGTCGAGTGCGGTCCGAGCCATCTCTGGCTGGCTTCTCATCACGTGGCTCGGGTCATGCACGCGCCGAGCGCCACACGGACGACGAAGCGTGGTACTGATCGTGTCACCGCAAAGGTCGAGCGGCTTCGCAGACTTGCACATGATGCGCACCCGGGGGCGTTCGCCAGCGCCATGACCATCGCAGAGATGACGGGGATGTCCTACAGCTACGTCCTGAGGACGCTGACAGCCCGCGGTCTCCCGACCGAGGTGATCTCGGTCGACGTCGGATTCGAGCGCCCTGTCAACCGCTATCTTGCGAGCGAGGCGTTTGCGGCGCTGCAGGATCATGCCCGCCCCTCCTGGGGGGCAGTTGAGAGCGCTGCGGTGCAGCAACCACCAGGCCGCTGGCTTACCGCACGCGAACTCTTCTCTGGGATCGGAATGGAGACCCCAAGCCGCAACCAGCTGAGAGAGCTCCGTGGTGTGATGAAGCGCTTCCTGGTGACGACCAAGACGGTGGTCGAGCACGTCTCGGGGGCAGGGAGCGTTGTGGCCTTCCCCCTAGGAGAGGCGATTCTGGCTCTCGCCGAGGAGAGCGAGAGGAGACTTCCATCGGGGATGCCGCTCGAACGAGTGGTCTCGGCCGCTGAGATGTTCGAGACGCAGGTCTACCAAGGACAACGCTCGAACTGGGCAGTGAGGCTCCCCTCTGGAGTGTTCGGGCAAGAGGTTGAACTCCCCGTGCCTCCCTACGTGCTTGGGGCCTGGCTCGGAGATGGACACTCCTACGGGGCCCAGATCACGGCCGGGTCGAGCGCTGCGTGCACCGACAAGGACGGCATCACTGATCGTGAGCGGATGTTGGGGCAGTTGTCGGTGTTCGACACATCCGTCGGCCCAAACGGGAAGACGATCAACGTTCGAGGTCTCAAGCCCCTCCTTCGTGATGCTGAAGTGCTCTGGAACAAGCACATTCCTCCGATCTACCTGCGGGCCGGCATCGACCAACGTCTTGCGCTCCTCCAAGGACTGATGGACACGGATGGAACGGTGGAGTCTTCGGGTGGTTGTGAACTCACGCTTTCGAACGAACGTCTGGCATGTGACGCACTCGAGCTCATTCGCTCGCTTGGTATCAAGGCATCGATCTCGTCGGCGCCCTCGTCGATAACCGAAGACGACCCAGATCATGTCGGACGCAAGCGACGTCGAATGACCGGAATCCGGTGGAGGATCCACTTCACGACGTCCCTTCCGGTGTTTCGTCTCCCACGCAAGCGCGCCCGTCTGAAGTCGGAGACGCGCGAGACGACACGATGGCTGTACATCACCAAGATCGAGAAGGCCCCGCCGCAGACGATGCGGTGTCTGCGTGTCGCCCATCCGTCCCATCTCGTCCTCGTCGAGGACTTCGTGCCGACCCACAACAGCGTCCTCCTGATGGCGCTGATGACGGGCGCCCTGGCGCGTGGCTGGCAGCTCTGCATCGTCGACGCGATCAAGGGAGGGGTGGACTTCATCGACTTCCAGCCCTTCGTCCGACCTGGCGGTTGGGCGGACAACCTGCCCGCCGCCTGCTGCGTGCTCCAGATGGCCTACGAGGA
The DNA here is from genome assembly GCA_021801615.1 of Actinomycetes bacterium. Taxonomy (GTDB): domain Bacteria; phylum Actinomycetota; class Acidimicrobiia; order Acidimicrobiales; family RAAP-2; genus JAJYVT01. The sequence continues at coordinate 16,460 of JAJYXS010000102.1, read as the reverse complement.
GGGGCAGAGACGTAAGGGGCTGATCCAGAGGGCGGGGGTGCAGCGGTGGACCCAGCTCCCCGCCTCGGCGAGCCTCCATCCGATGCTGGTCGTCGTCGACGAGCTCACCTCGCTGCTCGCTCCCGAGCCGACGCCGAAGGGCGTGAGCAAGGACAACCCCCTCGTGCTCGAGGTGGCCGAGCGCAACCTGCTCAAGGCCTCCATCCTCAACACCATCGGCAAGATCGCCCGCGAGCTGCGCTTCGCCGGCGTGTCGCTCGCCATCGGCACCCAGGTCGCCTCGACCTCGACCGGGATACCGACCGAGCTCCGGGCGAACCTCGGGGCGAAGATCCTGCTTGGCGGGAAGCCCACCGACAACAACCGCCGGCTCGCACTCAACGACCCTGACGCCGTACCCCGGGTGCCGCTCCACATCGTGAACGACCCAGGAGGCGCCGCCCGCGGCGTCGGCGTGTTCGAGATCGAGGGGACGGAGCCGGGCGTGGCGAAGGCGTACTTCGCCGATCCGGCGAACTACGGGACCTACCTCCAGGCCCTCGGCGTGCCGACGACCGACCAGCCGCATCCCACGCCGGCCGAGATTGCCCGCCACACTCCGTCGATCGACGACGACGACGCTCGATCGGGGGCCGGCGGCGGTCGTCCCGAGGATCCCGGCCACTCTGGCGACCGCAGCCCGAGCGGCAGACTCCGACCCGAGCCGACCCGCGACCCGGCCACTGGCAAGGTTCTTCACGGCTTCGAGAAGGCGAACGAGCAGCGTCGACAGCTGGACGCGGTCGTCCGGCCGGCCAGTCAAGAGACTCCCTCCGAGACCTTCTAGGGTGCGGCTGCTGAGCTTGTCGCGAGCGCAAGTCCGGCCTGTCAGTCGGGTCAGGGAGAACCGATCAGGAGCCGCCTGCACAGGAACACCGATGACCCACCGCTACCGCCTCTACCCGAGCCCAGCCCAGCTCCCGGTGCTCCGCTCGCACTGCGGCCACGCGCGCTGGGTCTGGAACGAGGCCCTTCGTGCGGTGAAGGCGCACGCGTCCGACGCGACGGTGCCCTTCTTCGACCTGACGAAGGCGAGGAGGGAGACCGACTGGCTGGCGGCAGGCTCGAGCTCCGTCCAGCAGCAGGCCCTCCGCGACCTCACCCGTGCCCTCGCCAACGCGAAGGCCGGCACCCACCGGTTCCCGAGGTGGCGGAGGAAGGGAGAGGACGAGGGCTTCTGCGTGCGCGACGTCACCGTGGCCATCGTGAACCGACGCTGGGCCGAGCTCACGGTGCCGAAGGCCCGGCCGATGCGCTTCCGGCTCTCCCGCCCCCTGCCCGAGGCCTACGGCATGGCGAGGGTCACGCTCGACTCGGCGGGCTGGTGGCACGTCTCCTTCGCCGCTCCCCAGCCACCCGTCGACCGCGAGCCGACGGGAGCAGTGGTCGGCATCGACCGCGGCGTCGCCTCGACCATCGCCACCTCCGACGGATCGCTGCTTCGGGCCCCGAAGCTCCGACCGCGTGAGCGCCGACGGATCGAGCGGCTCCAGCAGCAGCTCGCCCGGCAGCACAAGGGCTCGCGGCGTCGGGGGAGGACCAAGGCGGCCATCGCTCGCACCCACGCACATGCCCTCCGGCGGCGCAACGACTGGATCGAGCGGCGCACGACCGAGGTCGTACGTGCCTACGACGTCATCGCCGTCGAGGACCTCGAGGTGAAGAGCATGGTCCGGGCCCCGAGACCGAAGCCCGACCCAGAGCGCGAGGGCAGCTTCCTCCCGAACGGGCGACGGGCGAAAGCGCGCCTCAACCGCGCCATCCTCGACCAGGGCTGGGGACGCATCCTCCGCCGTCTCGAGGACAAGGCCGGCGCCTCTGGCGTGGTCGTCGTGCGGGTTGATCCCGCCTACACCAGCCAGACCTGTGCCCGCTGCGGGCACGTGGCGAAGGAGAGCCGCGAGAGCCAAGCGGCCTTCTCCTGCGTCGCCTGCGGGCGCAAGCGCCACGCGGACCTGAACGCCGCGGCGAACATCCTGGCCCGGGGGATCGCCTCCCTCGCGCCGACCCCGGGACACGGGGCAGGTCCGGGCGACCGGGCCGCTCGCAGAAGTCCGGCTCCGGCTGGCAGCGAGAACCTCCTGGTTGCAAGGGTCGCATGAGCGACTCCAGCCAGGGGATCTCGGCCCTTCAGGGCCGAGAGGATGTCAAGAAGGCCTACTTCGCTGATCCGGCGAACTACCGGACCTACCTCCAGGCCCTCGGCGTGCCGACGACCGACCGACCCCGGCCGAGTCGGCCCAACCCTCGAAGGTGCTCCCGTCGCTGCTGGCGAGTGCCTCGGTGGAGCGCTCACTCAACCGGGTCGGCGCGCCTCCAGCCAGTCCTCGACGTGGTGCCGCGCGTCCCGGCTGTGCACAGCCTCTGCCTCTGCCTCCGCCTTCGCCTTCTCCACGAGCTCCAACGACTGGTCGAGCGCGGCGAAGATGACATCGCGCCCGGCACTGCGGGCGACTTTGACCTTCAGGCGGACCTGCCCCGGCACCTCATCTGCCTCGGCGAGAACGCTGGAGGCACGAGCCAAGCCGTTGTACTCCCGGAGCCACGGGCCCGGACGCTCGGTGACCGGCACGAACACCGTGAGCTCGTTACCCGCCTCGGCGAACTCGACCTCGGCTTCGGGGTCCACTGTCGTCATTGGCGTCCTCCCTGGTCTATGCGCTGCGTCAGCATCTCACGCGGTGGCGCGGCGGTTGTCTCCACGGGGACTGGCATCAATTTCCCCATCCGGATCCGAGCTTGCTGCCGAACTCAGACGGCGGTGAACGCGCCGACGCCCCCGAAGCCACAGAGCCGCAGGCGGCGATGGATCGTCATGGAACCTCCGCCGGGGAAGGCGATGTGGACCGTGGTCGAGAGCGGGCAGGGGGCGCCTCGGCCAGCATCGGCCGTGGGCTGATCGTCGCCCGCGGCGAAGGAGAACATCGCCCGGCCGCCTTTGCGGAGCGTGACCGGGCGCGGCAAGGCTGGGCTTGAGAGCGCCATCACGGATTGGCCCGGGACGAAGCGAAGGATCGTTTTGCCCGACGCGGCGAGCAGGGAAAGCGTCGGGTAGCCGACGAGCGTGCAGTCGGCCGAGCGATCGACGACCGTGGCCGTGAAGGCGGCGGTGCCTGACGCCGCGCGCTCGTCGCCGATCTGGATGTGAAGACCAGCGCCGGTGCAGGCCGGTCGAGCCGGCGCGTAGCTGTCGGTGTCCTTCGCTGGAACCAGCGCCGAGACGTTCACCGTCGCCGTGGCTGGCGGTAGCGCACAAAGCGCATAGGGCCATTCGGCATCCGCGAGCTGCACGACGCGCTCGCCTGCGACACCTGGCAGGCGGAGGTGGACCGCCCTTGCCTCGTGGCACACGAGTCTCTCTTCCACGTCGTCGAGACTCGTGAAGACAAATCCGGCGCTCGTCGCCGGGGTGAGCATGACGCGCTTCGGCGTCGCAAAGGCCACGCCGGGGCCGTGGTGCCCGATGCTCGTCCGAAGCGTTCGGCCTGATGCGCTGACGAAGGACAGCATGGGCCGTCCTGCGACGCTGCACGTCGTCCTCGAGACGTTGGTCACTCGCACGGTGACGATCACCGTCCCGGCCGCCGTGCTGGAGCCGAGACCACCAACAACAAGCTGCGCTGCCCTGCACGTCGTTATCGCCGTCGCGCCGGTTGTCCGCCCTTTGGCCGGGGTCACGCCCGCCGTCGCGATGCCAGCAAGAGCCACGGCGGTGAGCACGGTCGTCCCCAGGAGCATCTTCCCGGCGACGAGGAGCTGCCGCCTGGACATCGAGAAGCGCACAGCGATCAGGCTGCCCAGGCGAACAGGAAGCGCCAGTCGATGCCCCCGTAGTAGGTGGAGGCCCACTCCCTCGCTGGCAGCAGCGGCCCGGCGATGCGCAGCGGCGTCTCTCCCGCCTTCCCTACGAGGTAGAGGGCATCGTTGGCCACATACAGCAGCCCGCGCCCATCAGGCGACCACGCCGGTGCGGTGGCACCAAGGCTGTGGGGAACCGCGACGGGTCTCGTCGCACCCGCCTTCAGGAGGAAGAGCCGGCCTGACGCGTACCACGAGCGGACGAAGCGGTCGAAGAACGAAGGTGTCGTCGACACCGGCGCCTCGACGAAGGCGAGCGTGTGCCCGCCGGGGGACCAGACCGGGTCGTAGGCGGTCGCGTCGGCCGGCTCGGGGACGGTGGCGCAGCGATCTCCTCGTGGCGCACAGGTCTCGATGGCCTTCTTCGACCACGGCAGCCGCCCGAAGCTCTGGACCTGCTCATCGAGGGCCAGCCACCCGCTCCTGGCGGAGGCGGCGGGGACAAGCATGGTCGGGGGCGTGCGGTCGAGGCGACGAAGCGGTGCACCCGGGGCTCGGGCGAGCAGCAACGGCGCTCCGTCGAGGCTTCCCCCACCACCGGGCACGGTGCCGCGTCCGCCGACCCAGAGCCCGATGCCCTGGTCCTTCCACCAGCCGAGCGGCACGAGCCACTGGATCGCCGGCCCCGGCGAGGATGCCCAGCGCGTCGGCTGGCCGCTGGCGATGGAAAGCGTCTCGAGCGTGGTTGCGGTGCCGCGCCCGTTGCCAACCGCCACGGCGACCTGCTGCCCGTCGGGCGACCAGCCAGCCCCGTAGATCGGGAAGGCCGAGAGGAGCTTGCGGGCCGTGCCGTCGGGGGAGACGACCCAGACGGCGCTGCCGTCGTAGGGGGTCCCCGTCACGGCGAGGAGGAGGTCCGCGCTCGGGCTCCAGGTGGCGACCGACACCTCGCCCACCGCCCGCACCCGCCGCGCGGCGCTGCCGTCTGACCGGGCGAGGACGAGCGGACCGGAGACCGGGGCGAAGGGCGCCTGGGGCCCGAAGTCGGTGATCGAGGTCTCCCTGCCGGCGGCGAGGTAGGCGAGGAAGCGCCCGTCATGGGAGAACGACGGCTCCTCGGCCCCGGAGCGCTCGTGGCCGACCTCGCGCACGATTCCCGTCGTGCCGTCGAGGACGTAGAGGGCGCCCCTCGAGGCGAAGGCGAGCAGCCCCTCGTGGGCGAACGCCCGGGTATCGACGCTCGGCGCGCCCTTCGGGAGCGAGGTTGCGCTCGTCGTCGCGCCCCGATGGTCTCCCCCGCCACTTGCACCAGCAGCAAAGGCAGCGACGCCGACAACGACGAGGACAAGAAGGGCAATGTTGAGCCGTCGCCGCCGAGCGCGTCGACGGGCCTCGCGGATGATCGCTTCAGGCGCATCGAAGGCAGCCTCGTGCTCGGTAGACCGCCGGGCGTCGAGGAGGCTCACGGCGCCGCCTAGCCCGGGAAGTGCTCGAGGAGCCCGACGAGCTCGTCGCGGCGGTAGCCGTAGCGCCGGCCGAGCTCGATGAGCTCGCGGACCTTCTCGACGACGGCGGTGCGCTCGGGCGTGCCGGCGACGCGGATCGCCCGGCCACGGCCCATCTCGAGCAAGCCCTCGTCGCGCAGGATCCGCAGCGCCCGCAGCACGGTGTTCGTGTTGACCCCGAGCACCGCCGCGAGGTCCTTCGCCTGGGGGATCCGCTCGCCAGGGCGTGCCTCGCCGTCCGCGATGGCGCGGCGGATCTCTGCGGCCACCTGGTCATGGAGAAGGGTCGGGTCGTTGCGGTTGACCGCCGCGAGGCGGAGCCGCACCTCTTCGACGCTCGACGAGGTCCCCTTGACAGCACTCATGACGCTAGCAAGAGTAGCGACAATGCCACTCATCATCAACGCGCCACGTGCCGACGATGCGTCGAGGGCTGCTGGGCTCGAGCACAACGCCTCGTCGGCCGCGCCGGCCGAGGCGCTCTTTCCCGAAGCCCGCCAGCGCGCCCGTCGTCGGCGAGTGGGCGCGGGGCTCGTGCTGGCGATGCTTGCAACCTTCGCTACCCTGCTCGGGGCGGGCGCCTTCGGCGGTAGTGCGAGCCCGCCGCCGCCCACGGCCGCGTCGGGCTTCTCGCGCCTTGTCCTCGCCTCCACCGAGGCTGCCGGTACAGCCGCCGTCTCGTTCCGCTACCGGGACCGGATCATGGGCGGCTGCATCCCCGACACGAACAGCCCGATCAACGCGGGTCACGGCGTGCTCGACTTCGCCGACGACAACGCCGCCTTCGTCGAGACGACGACGGGCTGCAAGGACATCACGCCACAGACCTCGACGAGGTGGCGCTCGATCCACGGCGTCGCGTATGTGACCTTCCCGAAGAACATCCCGGGAGGGCCGACGAGCGCGTCACGGCCCTGGGCGGCGCTGCCGGCCACGGGGCCAGCATCCGTCGCGGCGGACGGCGAGCTTGGCGGGTTGATCCCGCTGAACGAGCCGCTCAGGCTGCTTGCCGCGCTGCAGGGCCACGTCCGTCGGATCGGTCGGCGCGAGCTGCACGGGGTCGCGACCGTGGCGTATGCGGGGCACGCGACGCTCGCGTCCGTCGAGGCGACGAACGGCTTCGGGCGGGACTTGGCGCCGGCCCCAGCCTCCAAGGGAGCACGCCTCGAACCGGCGGCAGCCACGATCCCGATCCAAATCGAGGTCTGGCTCGACGCGGCCGACCGAGTCCGGCAGGTGGTGGCGACCGAGCTCCTCTACACGGGCATCTACAAGGGCGGCTCGGACATGGAGGACGCGGCCCAGGTACCGACGATCGAGACCATCGGCGAAGGGCATTCCCTGGCGCCGCCCACCGCGGGCACGACGGGCGTTCGCATTCCCCACATGCGCATCCTCCATCTGCCGCTCGTGCGCCTTCGCCAGCAGAGCGACCTCCAGCTGCAGCTGTCGATCGCTGGCTTCGGGCGGCCTGCGCACCTTGTGGCCCCTCCATCGGGGCGCGTCGTGCGGCCCTCGGAGCGCTGACGCCAATGGCCGCCCTCGGGACGGCCAAGCCCAGATCGATGCCCGGTATGCCACCCAACACCTCCACCTGCGAGAAGCGGGAGTCGCCCATGCGGTGGAGGTGCCGCACACGACGGGTGCAGCGGTGCCGGCCTGGTCGGCCGACTCGACGAGCCTGCTCCATGTCGAGAACGACGCGCTGTACTTGATCGCCCAACCAGGCGCCAGACCGGTAGAGGTTCGCCGGGCCGCTGTTCGCGCCCGGGGCCTGGAGCTCCTACCACGGACAGGTGAACTGGACTTCGCAGTTCGCTTGGTCTGAGGGTGTACCGGCCGCGGCGGAACCCGCGTAGTGACGTCAGCGAGAGCAGGTCACCCGTTCCGGCGTTGCCTTCCGCATCCCCGACGGCCACGAACGGGGATGCGGAGCGACGTAGCTCCGATGTCGCGACTTCGCGACCGACAGCACTCAGCGGCCCGGCACCGGGATCTCGACCCACGCAGATTCCCAGAGCGAGCTGACCTCAACTCGCAAGGTACGGACGCTGTCCCCGATCGGTGGCCACAGCGGCGCGCCGAGCGGTAGGCCGAGTGAGCGGCTACCGATAGCACCTACGAGTCGGTGCTCGATGCCCGCGTCGTCCACTGCACGAACCTCGAAGTCCGCCACGGCGACGGGCCAGTATTCACCCCGGTGCTGCGGTGCAGCGAACACCTGAAGCGTGACCACGCCGTCGAGGATTCCAAGCAGCTCGATCGCCACGACGGCCTTCTCGAAGGGAAGATGGACACCGGGCGCAGCGGTGGCTGGAGGCGGACCCGGACGCAGCTGCTGGCGGACGCGAGTCACCCAGCGGTGCACCAGCTGCTCGACCCAGGGTTCAGCGGGATCGCGAGGTAACGCGGCGAGCACCGGACTATCGGGAGGCAGCGCTCCGACGACGAGGAGGGCGTCGGCGACCGTGGCCACGAGCTTGAGCGCCTGGTTCCCGTCGAGGCCGACACCCACCTTGGCGCTCGGATCAAGCCACCCCGGCGTCAACCGCGACAGGTATCGCTCGGCGGGCGTCGTGGTCGGTTTCTCACTCCGCCCACTTGGCAGCGTGGGTGGAGGCGGAAACTCGACCCGCAGCGGGGTTGACACATGGGGCGCGGTGATCTCGAGCGATGCTCCGAGGAGCGGCGCGTGCGTAGTGGCGACCAGGTCCACGTGGTAGCCGGAAGGACCGGTTGTGGTGGCCGCAGACACCCTGCGCAGCTCGTAGCGGTTGCCGCGCTCGTCGCTGAGGGAGAGCTCGCTCAGGAGCTCACGACCGCCGCTTGGCAGCTCTTGCCCGTGAGCCGCCGCGCGGATCCACACGCCCGTTGGTGTGCGTACGAGCGAGTAGAGCATGAAGTCCCCGAGCGTGCACCACGGAACGGCAACCGCAAGGGGTTGGTCGCCGAGCTCGGTATCGTTCGGCTGGCGACGTTCTCCGATCCCGTGCGCGTTTCCGGGTAGGAGGGTCAGCTCCCCGGTGCTGACGCCGCGCAGCTCCACTCCGCTTTGCTCGAGCTCGGAGCGATGCTCTGCGAGCACCGACTCCGCCGAGGGTTCATCCATGAGGTCGAGCACGACGAAGGCGTTCGCGACGGCCTGCAGGGTGCTTGAGTCCGCGAGGAGCTGCTCGCGCGCCGTGCCCTCGGGTCGACGCCGATGTCGGGCGAGCAGGTCACCGCTCAGCGAGCGCAGGTACGCGTCCGGCTCGATGTGCACGACCAATACTTGCCCCTGCATGCGCCGGTTGCTGGCCGCCGCCATGAGGAGGATCCCGGTCGCTCCGACGACCGCAGCCCGAGCGGGAAGCTCCGACCCGAGCCGACACGCGATCCGTCGACCGGCGAGGTGCTGCATGGCTTCGAGGCGGCCAACGAGCAGCGCCGCCAGCTCGATGCGGCCGCCAGGCGGGCTGCCCGGGAGGCAGCCGCCGAGCAGCTCTAGCGTTGGATCGCCCACTTGCTCGGCTTGGCCACGTTGACCCGATCTGATGCGGCCCGCATAGGCAGGACATGGCAACAGCGAACGTCCCAGCGTCCGAGGTCGACGTCACTCCGCCCGGGCATCCGGACGGCGCCGAGTGGCTGTACCTGGTGATGTGGCCGAACGGCGACCTCGTCTACTCCGACAACCTTTCGGAAGTCTGTGTCGAGGCGATCCAAGATGATCGCTACAAGGATCTGCTCGGCGACGACTCCGACGAGGCTCACGACGAGTGCCTGGTCATTCGCTACGAGGAGCTCGTCAACCTCGCCAGCAAGGTCCAGGCATGGATGGTCGAGGAAGGTGCCGACCGTGGCGCCATCGACCTAGCCAACGCGGGTGAAGACGTGCTCACCGCGCTGTTCCAGGACCGCCAGGTGCCCTTCGCCGGCGTCTGGCGTGACGGTGCGAGGAGCTTCGAGTGGACCGAAGACGTACCCCTCGTCGCCGTCGCGACGGACTACGCGCCGTTCACCGCCCGCCCGGTGCCGACCGGGCGGGTCGTCATGCTCGACCCCTCGAGCGAGATGGGCTTCTGCCTCTCGCTCGCGGCGCTCGGCCTGTTCGAGTTCTACACGAAGGCAGAGCTGCCGGTCCCGGCGTAGTCAGCGCCGGACAGCAAGGCTGCCTCGCCCTTTGCAGCGAGATGCAGTACGGCTGCCTGCGGTACTGCAGATGCATGGCAGGCGAGCAGCGGGGACCGTTAGCAGATCGCATTCATCGTCGATCGTCGATCATCGGTACCAGTGTTGTGCAACGGAGCACGGCCTTCAGAGCAAGAGGAGAGGCGTCGACCCGAATCTCGGTGCACTGCACAGGTAGTACATGAGCCAGAGGACGAGGCTGGTACGGGCGAAGGTCGCCGGCTCCATCTACCTCGGCGAGCGCACGCAAGCAGACGGGAGTGTCGTGCCCAGCTGGTCCTCGACGCCAGAGGAGGTGCTCACCTGGCTCTGCGACGGGTTCCGGTTCCGCTTCAACCAGCGCCGCTCCACGCGCTCTCGCTACCTGACCTGCGAGGACCGCGACGGCAATCGGGTCATCGTCGAGGACCCGGACCACAACCCGGTGCTTCTGCCACTCGGCCGCCGAGTCGATGACCTCTCCGACAAGCAGGCCCGCCAACGCCATTCGCACCTGGCTGCTATGCCATCCAGGGTCCTCCAGGCCACCGAGCGGATCGAGCGGACCGACTGGTTCGCCGCAGCGAAGCGCCGCAGGACCAATGTCGCGAGAGGGCGCAGACCCGGCGCCATGCCGGGCTTTCGATCGAAGAGGGATGACGCCCGCTTCGTCTGCTGGCACAACGGCGGAGAGAACGCCATCTACCGGCGCTGCGGGCGGCGGAGCGGCATCGTGACCATCTCTGGGCAGAACCCACGGAACCACAAGGCGCCTGATGGCACGATCCGCTGGCAGATCCACCTGCACGTCCACCTCTCCCAGCCCATCCGGCCCTACACGTCGATCAGGGTGAACCTCACCCGGCGTGAGGTCGTCTTCGTGAACACTCCGCTGCCGATCACCGGCCGAGTGCGCAGCGGCGAGGCGATCGGCCTTGATCGCGGTGTCGTGCATACAGTCGCCGACTCGAACGGCTGCTTCTACGATGCCCCGGATACCCGCATCATCTCGAGCAAGATCGCCTGGCACCAGAGGCGCATGGCGAAGTCCCGCCTGGTCGCAGAGCGCCGGGATCGCGACTATCGAGGCTCCAAGCGCTACCAGGCCCACAAGGCCGGCGCGGCGAGGCTCGCCCGCCGCCAGGCACGGATCCGGGAGGACTTCGCCCACAAGCTGAGCAACGCGCTCGTGAAAGAGCACGACTTCATCGGCATCGAGGACCTGAGGCTCTCCTCCATGACGAAGAGGGCGAGGGGTAGGGGTGCTGCTGCCAAGAGCACTCTCAACCGCTTGCTCCAGAACGCCGCGCTCACAAGGATCGCCTCCCTCGTCGACTACAAGGCCAGCCTCGCCGGCGTCCACCTCGTGAAGGTGGACCCGGCCTACACGAGCCAGCGCTGCCACAGGTGCCAGCACACCGTCAAGGAGAACCGCGAGAGCCAAGCGGTCTTCTCCTGCAGGCGGTGCGCTTGGACAGGCAACGCGGACTACAACGCCGCCGTGAACATCCTCGAGGCGGCGCTCGAGAGATGGGCCAGGACATCCGCAGCTCCGCCTGCGGCCGGCAGCGATGCTGACGGTGGCCCAGCGGGGAGCAAGGGTGAGACCGACCCCCGAAAGGGCCCGGGCGCACCGCCCGGCGGCACCTGCGATGAACCGCGAACCACCAGGGTCGCCGCATGACGGCGGTACCTGGAATCCCGGCTCTCCAGGGCCGGGAGGATGTCAAGAAGGCCGAGGCGCCAGTAGCGGCTTGATGGTCCTCGGGCAGACGTAAGGCATACGTCTTGCACCACGCTGGCATGTCGTCTTGCTCGACGCGCCGGTCAGGAACCTCTGGCTGCTTTCAAGACTCGCCGCATGGTGTCTCCCGGATGCGAAGGAGGCACCAGATGCGCACGCGGAAGTTCAGTTCCCTCGTGGACGGCCCACCTCTCGGACGACGAACACGACGCCGCGGCTCGCAAGAACGGTTGCGCCGCGCGCTGGTCTCGGTTCTCCTTGTCGCTTCCGGACTGAGCGTCGCTGGAGCCGTCGCGCTTCCTGCCGCGACCGCGTCGGCGTCGTCAACGCAGACGGTCACGTTCAGCTACACCGGCGCGGCCCAGACGTGGACGGTGCCGGCCGACGTCACTGGAAGCATCGGCTTCACCGTCACCGCAGGCGGCGGTGGTGGCGGGTCGACTGACGGCACGGTTGCCGGCGGCCCCGGAGGCGGCCCCGCTGTCGTGACCGGGGACCTCACCAACGCTGCGCCGGGCGACATCTTCACCGTGATCGTCGGTGGTGGTGGAGCCGGTGGCACGCAGGCGGCCCCAACGACAAGTTCGCCGGTTACGGTCATTGGCGGCTGGGGCGGGAGTGGCTCGGGGGGCACTGTCTCTGCCCCTGGCGATGCCGGCTTCGGCGCGGTCGACTATGGGGGTGCAGGTGGCGGGATGTCGGCGCTCTCGTCGTCGACGGCATGTGCCTCGGGCACGGGCAGCTACTGCATCGTCGCTGGTGGCGGCGGCGGCGGAGGCGGTGGATCGGGTACATCGGTGGCGGGAGCTGCCGGCGGTGGCGGCAACGTCGTCGGCAGCTCGGGCGGCACCTCACCCGCGATCGGTAACTACCAGCAGTACGGGTGGAGCTTTCCGGCCATGGGTGGCGGCGGGGGCACTGGGGGCGCGCAGGGCGCTGTGGCCGCTGGAGGGAGTACGTCGACCACGGTCGGCGACCCAGGCCCGACCGGCACCGGCGGCGGTGGCGGTGGCGGAGCCGCTGGCGGTGGCGCTGGCAGCGGAGGGTTCAATCAGGACAGTGTCTATGCCGGTGGCGGTGGCGGTGGCGGCGGCGGAAGCTACGTCGACACGACGGACACGGCCTCGTCGGCCGTTACCACTGGCCCTGGCGGCGGATCGGGAGGCGCTGGTTCTTCGGTCTCTCCGGGCTCCGCTGGCGCCAACGGTCAGATCATCATCACCTACACCCTCGCCGTTCCTCCTACCATCACCTCCTCGTCGACCTCCACCACCTTCACCGAGGACGGCTCCGGCACCTACACCTTTGCGGCGACGGGCACGCCGACCCCGACCTTCGGCGAGGCCGGGGCGTTGCCGGCGGGGGTGAGTTTCTCGTCTTCCGGCGTGCTCTCGGGCACCCCCACCCAGGACGGCGCCTATCCGATCACGGTTACGGCGACCAACGGCTTTTCGCCGAACGCCACCCAGGCCTTCACCCTCTATGTCGACGCGCCCCCGAGCATCTCGGAGCCTTCGAGCTCGGCGACGACCCTGGCGGGCCAGGCCATGACCCCGGTTGACTTCACGGCGACCGGTTACCCGGCCCCGACCTTCTCGACGTCCTCGACGCTGCCGACCGGGGTGATCCTCTCCTCCTCCGGTGTCCTCTCGGGCACGCCGACCCAAGGTGGCTCCTTCCCGCTCACGGTTTCAGCTTCGAACGGTGTGGGCTCGGCCTCCTCGACGAGCTTCACATTGACCGTTGACGAGAGCCCGACGATCACCTCGGCGACGACGAGCACCTTCTCGGTCGGCACCGCGGCGTCCTTCACCGTGCAGGCGAGCGGGTATCCGACACCGACGCTGTCGCTGTCGTCCTCGAGCACGTTGCCTTCGGGGGTGAGCTTCACACCCGGGGCGAATGGGACCGCGACGATCTCTGGCACCCCAGCATCAGGCACGGGCGGCAGCTATCAGCTTGGGATCTCGGCCTCGAGCTCGGCGGGATCCGCGGCTCAGACGCTCAACCTGGTAGTTGACTCGAAGGCCACCTTCACCTCGCCGGCGACGATCACCCTTGATGCGGGAGCGAGCGTCTCGTTCCAGGTGACTACCACCGGTGGTTTTCCGGTCCCGAGTCTGACGGCGACTGCGAGCTCACGCACGGGCACCGCCTCGACTTTGCCCCCGGGGCTCACCTTCACCGACCAGGGCAACGGCACCGCGCTGCTCACGGGTACGGTCGCCTCGACGAACGAGGGGGACTACTACCCGGCCTTCGTGGCGACGAGCACGGCCGGGGTGGTCACTCAGGACGCGGAGCTGGTGGTCCAGGCGCCTGGGGCAGCGGTCTCGAACTGCCCCACCGGGGACACCTGCACGGGTGGGTCGAAGTCGACCCCACCCGCCATCGTTTCGAAGGCGGCGACGACCTTCCTCGAGGGGTCGAACGGCAGCTACGAGATCATCGCCACCGGGACGCCTGCCCCGACCTTCACCGAGGCCGGGGCGCTGCCTGGCGGTGTGAATCTGTCCAGCGCAGGCGTGCTCTCGGGAACGCCGACAGCGGCGGGGACCTTCATCTTCACGGTGAAGGCCGCCAACTCCGCCGGCTCGGTCACCCAGGCCTTCACGCTCACCGTGACGGCGCCTCCGGCACCGCCCTCCTCTGGTGGTGGTGGCACGACCACGGTGACGGTGTCCGAGCCGAGCCCCGGGCCGTCTTCGACCCCGCCGCAGCTCGGTGGCGGCCAGGCCGCTGGTCAGGGCGCCGGAGCAGGTACGGTGACGTTCACCGAGGGCACCGGCGGTAGCTTCCAGATCCCGGTCTCGGGGACGCCGGAGCCTACGTGCTCCCTGGCCAGTGGCTCCCTGCCGCCGGGGCTGACCCTGTCGAAGGGCTGCCTGGTCTCCGGCTCGCCGACCGGGGGCGGCACCTACACGTTCACGGTGAAGGCGTCGAATGCCAGTGGCTCGACTACCGAGACGCTCACCTTGACCGTGCAGCCGCCGAAGGTGGTCGTGGTTCCGCCCTCGGGTCCTGACTACCACTTCGTCGGCGTGCTCTCTGGCTCCCTGCGCTACCGGGTCTCGAGCCCGGCCAGCCTCCGGGGCACTCGCGTGGCCACGAGCGGAAAGGTGCTCCAGAGCCTCGACTCGGACTTCGGCTTCGACGGCCGGGGAGGCCTCGGCCGGGTCCACCTCGTCCTTCAGCGTGACGTGCGCATGTTGAAGGTCCGCCGCCTCGTCCACGGCCACCAGCGCCTCGTCGTACGGCGCATCGCGTCCTACGCCGGCGTGCTCGTCCTCGTCGAACCGGAGCACCACGGCGCGCTGGTGTTCCGGCAGTTCACCGGGGTGTCCTTGCGGGGCAGGACCGCCCACGCCGTCGCCATCGGGCGCCTGAGCGTGGCCAAGCGGGTCCGAGTCCGTGTCGAGCTCCATGGGCGTGAGCGTCTCGTCTGGCGCACCCGCCAGATCGAGCGCCCGCTCCGATTCGCCTTCCAGGTGTCTCCTTCCACCTCTTGAGGCGACCTGGATGACGGGCCGGGCTGGCGGCATGACCGGCCCGGCCCGTCATCGCTTCTCCGGCGCGCGGGTTTGCTCCTTGCACCGCCCTCAACCTCTGAGCCGATGGTCTCGCATTGGCACAGTGCGGTACGTACCATCACGCCGGGTGGTCGTGCCTCGAGGAGAAGAGGAGCGGGGAGATGAGCCAGCGACGGATCGACACGGCGAGGACCGGCAAGGGAACCTCAGACCCTCGCCGCTGGCGAGCAGTTGTCGCCAGCACCCTCATGGCCTTGGCGCTCGCCTCGGGCGGTCTCAGCGCCTCGGCGACCACCTCGAGCGCGTCCGCGACCACGGCTGCGACCAGGGCGAGCGCGGCCAGGCTCGTGCCCTTCGGCCCCGTGCCGGCCGCCGGCCTTGGGCGCTCGTTCGGGCCAGCGTCGGCGAGCCACCAGCTCGTCGTCTTCGTCTTCCACAAGACTGACGGTCCCGCTCAGCGAGCTGAAGTCCGTTCCTGGCTGTCGGATGCCGGCATCTCCTCGACCACGGTCGGTGAGGCCCTGAAGGTCACCGCATCGACGGCCAGGCTTGGTCGGCTGCTTCATGTGGGCTTCGACCGCTACCGGGACGGTAAGACCACGGTCGTCGCCGCCTCCAACCGCCCGCTCGTCCCGTCCGGTGTCGCAGGGGCGCTCTCGAGCATCGTCGGGCTGTCCAATGCTCCGGTGGCGAGCCCCAGCTACGCCATCGCGCCCGGCAGCCAGCACCCTTGGACACCGCCTAGCACCGGCGTGGCGCGGCCCGACGGCGGAACGGTGACCCCAACGGCATGCTCTGCTGCGTCCAGCGAGACCAGCTCGGCTCCAGGCGCCATGACCGAGACCCAGGTCGGCGCCCACTACGGGGTGAACCAGCTCCAGTCCGCCGGCTACGAGGGCGCAGGCGTGACGATCGCGGTCTACGAGGCCGCCAACGTCTCGATGAGCGACGTGCAAGCCTACGACACCTGCTTCGGGCTCAACCCGGCGAACGTCTCGGTGGTGAACGTCGATGGCGGTGGGACGAGCAGCGACGTCGCCGAGGCCGACGCCGACGTCGAGCAGCTCCAGACCCAGGCCCCCCTCGCACACATCGAGGTCTTCGAGGGGCCGAACACCCTTGCCGGCATCTACCTCACCTGGCAGGCGATCGCCGATGCGAGCCCGTTGCCACAGGTCGTCTCCTCGAGCTGGGGCATGTGCACCTCCGGGCTTGCCTCCACCGATCCTGGCGAGATCTCGAGCTTGGACGCGCTTCTCGCGCAGATGGCCAGCAATGGGCAGAGCGTCTTTCAGGCGGCCGGAGACACGGGCTCTGAGGGATGCATGACCTCGAGCTACGACTCCAGTACCGGCCAATGGACTTACTCGAACACGACGACGCTCGGAACGGAGTACCCGGCCGTCGACCCGAACGTGACGAGCGTCGGCGGCACCGTCCCCCAGTCGGGCAGCCCGGACGTCGTCTGGAACGCTTGCTCGACCGGGCCGGCCACCTGCTACGACGGCGGTACGCCGCTCACCGGGCCCGGTGAGGCGGGCGCGGGCGGCGGCGGGGTGACGAGCCAGTTCCCCGAGCCATCGTGGCAGGACTCTGCGGGCACCTTCTCCGGGCGTGCCTTCCCCGACATCTCAGCGGACACGAACGGACAGGTGTCGTATGAGCAGGGGTATTGGGTTGTTGGCTACGGCACGA
>JAJYXS010000122.1 GCA_021801615.1 Actinomycetes bacterium | reverse complement strand
CGCCACGGCATCTCGCTTGAACTCGTCCGTGTAGCGGCGGGTCGTCGGTCCCTTCCCCATTTCCCTATCCTCCTCCAGCTGTGCTGGTTCGGGGTGTCCGGGCTATGGGGGGAGGTTCAATGGCACGCGTGGTCAAGGCCGACGGGATCGTCACCATCGTCTTTGCCCACACCGACGTCGCCGCCTGGGAGCAGCTGTTGCGGGCGCTGCGCACCGCGGGGTTGGTGGTCTCCACCTCCTGGCCGATGCGCTCCGAACGAGAAGCCCGCAGCACCGCTCAGATCAGCGCCGTGCTCGGCTCCTCGGTGGTGCTGGTCTGCCGACCCCAGGCGGGTCAGGAGGAAGGCTTCTACGACGACGTGGTGCGAACGTTGGAGCACCGGATCGCGGAGCGGCTCGATGCCTTCGAGTCGATGGGGCTCGTCGGCGCCGACTACTTCGTCTCCGCCATCGGCCCAGCGTTCGAGGTGTTCGCCCGCTACCAGCGCGTCACCCGTCTCTCCGGGGAGGAGGTCGACGTCGCGGACCTCATGGTGCTCGCGCGCCAGACCGTCGCCCAGCACGCCATGCGCCGTCTGCTGGGCAGCGACACCCTCGCCGCCCTTGACGCGGAGTCGCTCTTCTACGTGACCTGGCGGTGGGCCTACCTCACGGCACCGGTGGCGGCCGATGAGGCCTACAAGCTGGAGCGGGCCTTCGACGTGGATCTCGGCCAACTGAGCCGCCCCGGAGGGCTGGCGGTGCGATCGGGTGCAGCATTCTCCCTACTCGGACCGCATGAGCGCAAGGGGATCAGGATCGGGATGTCGCCACCGTTGGTCGACGTCCTCCATCGCGCCTGCCAGCTGTGGGACGCTGGGCGTCGCAAGGAGCTCGAGGAGCTGCTCGGCGCCACCGGCACGGGAGTCGAGCCCGGCTTCTGGGCCATGGCCCGCGCCGTGGCGGAGCTGCTGGGCGACGGCAACCGGGAGCGGACCATGTTGCTCGGGCTCACCGGCAACCGCGACGCTCTCTCCGAGGCAGCCGCCAGGTCGCCGGTCACCATCGAAACACCTACCTTGTTCGAGTCATGAGGACCCTCGTCGACGGCTCACCCCCCCGCCAGGCGGCCCCGTCCCTGCAGCGCCTGCGTTCTCAGCGCAGCGAGGTACTCGAGGTGTGCGCCCGCAACGGGGCATCCAACGTGTGGGTGTTCGGCTCCGTCGCACGCGGCGAACAGGACGACGAGAGCGACATCGACCTGGTGGCCGACATCGAAGAGGGCCGCAGCCTGTTCGATCTGGCCGGGCTCATCAGCGAGCTGGAAGACCTGCTCGGCTGCCCGGTGAACGTCGTCGAGCACAAGATGCTCAGGGACAACCCGTTCGGGACGGCAGTGCGCCGGGACATGGTGGCCCTATGAGAGGGCGACCGGGCGACCGCGCCGCGCTGGAGGACATGCTCCGCTACAGCTCTCTCGTGCGTGCCCACACCGGCGCTGGACGTGATTCCGTCCGGGACGAGCTCAGCCTCCACGGAGTGCTCTGGGAGCTGGCCATCATCGGCGAGGCCGCCAATCGCGTTTCCAAGGAGACCCGTGACGCCCATCCGGAGCTTCCCTGGCAGCGGATCATCGCCCAGCGCAACATCCTGGTCCATGTCTACGACGAGATTGACGTCGATCTCCTCTGGCGAGCGGTCGACGGCCTACCTCTGCTCCAAGGCCGATTGAGGGCCATCCTCGAAGAGTTGGGAGAGCCGTGAGCCTCAGACCGTGGCGGGAAGTCGCCGAGCCGCGCTCAGACATCGCCGATGGGAGCTTCGACGAGTCGCTCTTCGCCGCCGACCTGGGCCTGGTCGACCGGGGGCGTGGACCCGCAGACTACCTCGACCCGGTCACCTTCTGTGAGAAGACCTACCTGACCGACAACCTGGAGTCGTTCCTCGCCGAGATCGCCGCCCGGCTTGACGGCGACATGGGCGCAGCGGCCGTCTACCGGCTGCAAACCGAGTTCGGTGGCGGCAAGACCCACACCCTGCTCGCCGCCTACCACCTGTTCCGCGACCCGGCACGGGTTGCCGGCACTGACCTCGTGGCCAACCTGGCGCGGCGCACGGGGCGCACCACATTGTCCCAAGCCAAGGTCGTCGTTCTCGAAGGGAGCGCCCTCGCCGCAGGCGAGCCCGACCCTGACATTCCTGACGCCGAGGTCCGCTCCCTACTCGGCGAGCTGGCCTACCGGCTGGGCGGGCCTGCAGCGTTCGCGGGCGTCGCCAACCAGGACCGGCGCCTCGTCGGCTCGTCGACCACGCAGCTGGCAGCGCTGCTCGAAGCCCACGCCCCTTGCCTGATCCTGCTCGATGAGGCGCTCCAGTACCTCACCAAAGCCCTGGCGATACCCACTCACGAAGGCAACCTGGCGGCGACCGCCCTGACCTTCATCAAGGAGCTGTGCACCGCCGCCGCTGCGGTCCCGCGCGCCGCAGTGGTCGCCACGCTCACCAGCTCGAACCTGGAGGACTACGCCAGCCTTGCGGGCGAGGAGATGCAGGAGCGGCTTTCCAAGGTCGTCGGCCGGACCGAAAATATCGTCACCCCTGTCGAAGGCGACGATATCTTCCCGATCCTTCACCGCCGCCTGTTCACGCGGGTTGGGGACCTGGTCGACCACCGGGAGGTCGCTGACGCTTACGCCGACTATTACGACACTCTCGGCGACGCCGTCCCCCCGAGCTACCGGGAGACCAGTTACCGGGAGCGTCTCGCTGCCGCGTACCCGTTCCACCCCGAGCTGGTGGACATCCTCACCAACCGTTGGGGCTCCCTTTCGGGCTTCCAGCGAACACGCGGCGCGCTGCGAACCCTGGCGCATACCGTGAAGGCGCTCTCCCAGCGCAACGACCGCGGGTCGCTGATCCTCCCCGGCGATGTCGCCCTGGCCGACGAGAAGATCAGGGGGGAGGTGCTCCGCTTCGCTGGCGAGAGCTACAAGGCCGCCCTCAACGCAGACATCATCCGTGCCGACTCGAAAGCGCCGGAGGCGGACCGCCACCGGGGTGGCCAGGTCGAGGAGTTCCATATCGCGACCCGCCTCGCCACCACCGCCTTCCTGCACTCGTTCGGCTCGGATCGGGTGCTCGGCGCCTCCGCGGCGCAGATGCTCATCGGTGTCGCCCGCCCCGGGCTGTCCCGTGGGCTCATCGAGGATGTACGGGACTCGCTCGAGAGCGCCCTTTGGTACATGCGCCTCGAAGGCGGCCGGTACCGCTTCACGACTGAGCCCAACCTCAACAAGGTCGTCCTGGAACGCGAAGGCGCCGTCACCGACGACCGAATCGAAGCCCTCCTCCGGGAGGTCGTCGCTGCCGAAACACCGGCCCGACCAGCGCTGCGGGTCGAACCGAGGATCACCTCCTCCACCGATCTGCCGGACAGCGCCCAGCTGGTGCTCGGCATCGCCGACTTCGACCACCAGATCGGCCCCGGGCGCAGCGGGGAGACGGTCCGGTTCGCCCGCGAGGTGCTCGAGCATCGCGGGGGCAGCTGGCGCACCAACCGCAACGCCGCCCTCCTCGTCGCCGCCGACGCCCCAGCGCTAGCCAAGGCTCGGGCGACCGCCCGCACACTCATCGCCTTGCGAGACCTGAAAAGCGACCGTCATCGTCTCGGCCGGTTCAACGCAGAGCAACGCGAACAGCTCGACAAGCGCACCGCCGCCGCCGAGCAACGCCTACCCCAACAGCTCGTCGTGGCCTACCGGCATCTCCTGCTGCTCGGCGAAGCCGACGAGGGAGGCGCCCACCTCGACCACATCGATCTCGGACCGGCCGGGGCGACGACCACGATCACCGACCGTGTACTGGACTACCTCCGGAGCAGCGACCGTCTGATCGAGACCACCCTCGCGCCGGCAGCGCTTCTCGCCACCCGCTTCGGGCTCCTCCCCGACGGCACCGACGCGATCGAGCTGGGCGACCTCCTCGCCTACTTCTATCGGTTACCCAGGCTGCCCAAGCTCGCTGGCGCCGAGGTGCTCCGCCGCTCGGTGTCCGAAGGCGTCACCAAGGCGCTGTTCGGCCTCGTGAGTGGGTCAGCCTGGGATGCCCCAGACGCCGTGGTTCGTTTCGCTGAGGCACAGGACCCATCAGAGATCGAGTTCCAGCCGGGGACCTGGCTCGTGCGAGCTGCCGTGGCCAGGGGCCTCAAGAGCGAACGAGCCGGCCGAGGCGCAGCCGACATCGCACCGCCTCCCGACGCTGCCGCCGTAGAGTGGGCCGAGGCACCCCCAGGTCCGCCGCCAGCGGGAGAGTCCCCTACTGCCACTCTGGCGTCCGTCACCCTCCGGATCAGCCACGTGCCCGCTTCTAAGGCACGTGACGTCGTGAAGGTTGCCGTGATCCCCCTCGCCGCCGTCAGCTCTGATCTCGAGCTCGACGTAGTCATTCGGGCTGGTGGCGGAATAGCCGGTATACCCAAAGAGACGCTCAACCTCGTGGTGCTCGAGGGTCTCCGTCAACTTGGGCTCATGGACGTTGATTTCAGCTCCCCCGGTGCCGATACCAGATAGTCGAGCAAAAGGAGAACGATGACTTTCCGGTACTACAAGCTTCCGACCGGTGCTCAAGTGTTCGTCGAGGCGGAATGTGAGGGACGATGGTCCGTTGTCGGCCGATCCAGGCATGGGCCGATAGCGCTTGACATGAACACGATTTCGGGGACGAAAATCACTCGAGACGAAGCCGTCGATATCGTGGGCGAAGATCACATCACGTCCGCTGAGGCATCTGCGCGGCTCGGCCATTAGGTCGCATCACGCGCCGTCGAACGCCGCGACCGAGGGGGAGGTTTACGCAACCGAGACGCAGACGAATTCGGACCTGCAGGCAACGGCTGGGAGGGTCAACGCGGGGATCACCGCAGCCAACAACCTGCAGGCGTAGGCTACTCAAGCGGCAAACGTGGCCTCAGCTGCGGGCAACTGCGAGGGCTCGAACCCGCCAGCGTAGGACCTCTCCCCCATCAGCCCTTGGTGATCCGCCCCCTGCAGAACTGTCCGTGCGCAGTGCTTCGAGCTTGTCCCGTTCCTCGCGTAAGCACGCGATGCTGGTCAAAGTCGAGACGCACACTCCAAGACGACCGCGTGATCGCAGACAGGGCTCGAGTGGACGGCGCGTGCAGACCACTCGGCCGGAGTCACCTCGGTCTAGATTCGCGTCTAGAACTGCTGCCGTGGCGTGCCTACGTGACCGCACCAACCTCATGCCCTACCTATCCTGAGCACGACTTTTCCGCGACAGAGCCACCCGGCCGGAACCTCGAGAGGCTTCATGCTGTACTACGACATCTGATGCTCTCCGCGAGGCTGACTGTCGCGGACCAGCGCAGCCAGGAACGTCCTCTCAGCCGACGACGACGTGCGACAGGCATCGCTCA
>JAJYXS010000099.1 GCA_021801615.1 Actinomycetes bacterium | reverse complement strand
GGTCGTCCATGCGGCGCCGGGATCCCGGTTCCAGAGCCGGTGGCGGCCCCGCAGCTCCAGGTCGCCGGCCTGCTCGCCGAGCCCCACGAGCCGCTCGCCGTCGCGCAGCAGGTGTCGGTGCACGCGTCCTGCGCCTTCTCGCAGCGGCGCCAGCTCGTGCCTGAGCAGGCCGCCGTCGGGCCCGCACACCAGGATCGAGCCGTCGGGGCGGACCCGGACGCCGAGCGCGGCGCTCGCCGCCGCGGCGTCGTCGGGCTCCGCCGTGACCGTCACCCGACCCAGGTGCCCGAGCCCGTCGGTGGAGGCTCCGTCCAGCGCCCAGGGAGCAGGCGGCTCGTCCGGGCCCCAGCTGATCCGGACGAGGTCGTCGGAGAGGAACCGCACCTCCACGTCCGCGCGGGCGAAGCGGCAGCGGAGGCCGACCGGGACGCGGCGGCGGCGGCCCGACCGGTCGCTGCGAACCTCGTGCACGGGCTCGGCCTCGAGCAGCGCTCCGGGGTCCCTCGGTACCGGGCGCCCGGCCTGCGAACGCTCGAGCCGGCGCTCGGCGACGGCGTCCCAGGTGCTCTCGACGACCGCGACCGACGTCGCGGGACCCAGATCGGAGAACAGGCGAGCCATGCCGACGGCGTGCACGACTCGACGGAGGACACGGTGCATCGCCGGCGAGGATACCGACGACCACGCCGGGCAATCCCCGACGCGCCTGGCGGCCAGCCGCGCAGCCAGAGCACGCCCATCGGACCGGAGCACCACCTGGCGCACACGCTCCGCGACGCGCTCAGGCGGGGTCGGCGCCCGCGTCCCTGCGCGCGCGCCGACCGGCGACCAGGCGGCGGTAGGTCTGTGCGTCGCTGGACGCGTCACTGGACGCGTCCGCGCCCTGTGGCACGCCGGCGCCCGAGGCGGGCTCGAGCCCGAAGTCGGCGTCGGGCCACGTCGGGTCCCCACCGCCTTGGAGCGTGTAGTACAGGTATGCCGCGACATCGGTGCCCTCCGTCGCGGCGACTTGGGCCCGGAGGTACGACCGCCTGTCCCAGCCGTCGGGGCGCGCCACGCCGCGACGCGTGGCGAACCCGTCCTCCACCCAGACGCGCAGCCCGGGCGCGAGCTGCGCCTGCTCGCGGCACCACGCCGCGAGCGAGCCGGGCTCGGGCAGCGACGCCCACGGGGCGGCGACGCCCGCAGGCCACAGCACCGACTCTGCACGTGGCGGGCACCAGACCACGAGCAGCGCATCGAGCGGGTAGACCGAGCGCCTCGACGGCGCGGCGCCGTTCGAGCCTGTCGCGGCCGCAGCGCGGTCGGCTTCGAAGCGGTAGGCGACGTCCACCGCTCGGCGCGGTGAGGGACGCCGCAGCCGACCACGGGTGATCGCCCCATTGACGCCGAAGGGCGCGGTCGCGGCGGCGAGACGCCGCCATGCGAGGTCGGCGAGGTCTCGCGGCGCGACAGCTCGGTCGTGGCGGGCCCGTCGCGAGTCGATCCACTCGTCGACGCGGTCACGCTCGACACCCAGCGCCGGCGCGCACAGGAGGTCGGCCATGAGCCGCTGCCAGTCGTAGGAGGACGACGCCCGCAGCCCGAGCAGGATCTCGGCGTCGGGCTGGGCGTCGCGGGCCGCTGCGTACGCGAGGACGTGCGCAGCGAGGAGGTTGTCGACGACCGCCCACGCGTCGGCCAGCGCACCGACACGGCGGGGCGGATGACGGCCGCCGACCCATCCTGCGAGGGCGACGAGGTTCGGCTGGCGCAGCGTCACCCAGTGCCGGCAGGAGGCGCCGAGACGCAGGACGAGCCGCGCGACGTGCTCGGCGAACCGGTCGGGCGAGCCCGGCGTGAGCCAGAACTCCTCTCCCAGCCATCCGGGATGCGCGACGTCGTGGAGGACGCCGACCGGAGTGATGGCCCGTGCCGCGGCGGAGGCGAAGATCGACGCGTACCGGTCGACGGCGGCCTCGTCGACGACGCCCGGGCTCGGCTCGATCCTCGCCCACTCGACACCGAGCGCGACGATCTCCGCGCCGGCGGAGGCGGCCAGGTCCAGGACGCGCTCGGGGTTCGACCACAGGTTCGCGCGCTGCGGCGTGCCGGGCGCCACCTTGCCGGTCCGCTCCCAGGGCGCCCACTGGTTCGCGGGCTCGCCTCGCCCGTTGAACCCGCCCTCCAGCCGGTACCCGGCGGCGCTCACGCCGAAGAGAGGCTGGCCCACCGCGAAAGCATGGCACGCACAGGGAGCGGCGTCCCCCGGCCGCCGGTCCGCTTGGTGGTGCCGGGGGAGCGGCGTCCCCCGGCCGCCCGTCCGCTTGGTGGTGCCGGGGGAGCGGCGTCCCCGGCCGCCGGTCCGCTTGGTGGTGCCAGGCGAAGGTAGCGTCTCGGCCCGCAGGAGACACGACCGGAGGGAGCAGCCATGCCAGACGAGGTCCTGCGGGAGCGGCGAGGGCACGTCGAGATCGTCACCATCAACCGCCCCGAGGCGCGCAACGCGATCAACGGCGCGGTGAGCAAGGGGCTCGCCGACGCGTTCGACGAGCTCGCCGAGGATGCGGACGCCTGGGTCGTGGTCCTCACCGGCAGCGGGGACAGGGCCTTCTCCGCTGGCATGGACCTGAAGGCCTTCGCGGCAGGCGAGGGTGCCGCCGTCATGGACGTGAGCGGCGGGTTCGGCGGCGTCGCGCGCCGAAGCTTCCCGAAGCCGCTGATCGCGGCGGTCAACGGGTCCGCGCTCGCCGGTGGCCTCGAGGTCGTGCTCGCGTGCGACCTCGTCGTCGCGGCCGACCACGCGACCTTCGGGATCCCCGAGGTGAAGAGGGGCCTCATCGCGGGAGCCGGCGCGCTCTTCCGGCTCCCCAGGCGTCTCCCCCTGGCGATCGCGCTCGAGCTCGCGCTCTGCGGGGAGCCAATCGACGCGGAGCGGGCGTACGCGCTCGGCCTCGTGAACCGCGTCGTCCCCCGGCACCAGCTGATGGGAGAGGCGCTCGCGCTCGCCACGCAGATCTCCAAGAACGCGCCGTTGGCGGTCCGCCACTCGAAGTCGGTCATGCTCCGCGCGCTCGGCGCGGACGAGGAGACCGGCTGGCGGCTGACCGACGAAGCGGTGGGCCTGGTCTTCGGCTCGGCGGACGCCATGGAGGGCTCTCTCGCCTTCGCGCAGAAGCGCGAGCCGACCTGGCAAGGACGCTGACCTGCAGAGGGCGCCGACCTCAAGGGGGCGCCGACCTCAAGGGGACGCCGACCTGCAGAGGACGCCACCCTGGAGGGGACGCCGACCTGCAGGGGACGCCGACCTGGGAGGCCCTTGGGAGCAGGACCTCCGAGATCCGGTGCCCCCAAGGGCCGCGATGGGTTAGCCTTGAGGGTGGCTCGCGGGCTGCAGCCCGTAGAAGCAGCGCAGAAGCAGCGCAGAAGCAGCAAGGAGAGATCGATGCTGGCAGACATCTTCGGCCCTGACCTGTTCGTCGTGCTCCTCGTGCTCGTCGTCGTCCTGTTCGGGGGTGCGGCGATCCCCAAGCTCGCCCGCAACCTCGGCTCGGCCAGGCACGAGTTCGAGAAGGGGATGAAGGGGAGCGCGACCGCCAACGAGGCGAGCGCCGCACCCGACGAGAAGGCCGCATCCTGAGCCACGAGGACCACCGCAGGTGACGACCACCTGCGGTGCGCAGGGTCGTCACCTGCCGTTTCGAATTCCCCGGGCGGGTTCGCTAGTCTCCCGGCTCGTGGATCCGTCGCCGTCCGGCAACCTCTCCACCACACCTGGCCCCGACGTGGCCGCGGCCGCCCGAGGGCCGCGCCGCCAGCTGGGCTCGCGCCGCTCCCGGCTCCATGCGCCGGTCGTGACGCTGGCCGGCGGGCTGCTCCTCGCGGGGTGCAACCTTCCCACGTTCGGCGCGACCAAGCCGATCACGAGCCAGGGACACGACTCCCTCAAGCTCTGGCAAGGGTTCTTCATCACCGGGCTCGTGATCTTCGTCGTCGTCTTCGCGCTCATCGCCTGGTCCGCCCTGCGGTACCGTCGGCGCTCGGACGCGATCCCCCGCCAGACCCAGTACCACACCTTTCTCGAGATCGTCTACACCGCGCTCCCGATCGCCATCGTGCTCGTCCTGTTCGGGTTCACCTACGTGACCGAGAACAACGTCGACGCGCTGCCCGCCCCCAAGTGGTCGGTGACCGTGACCGCCTTCCAGTGGGGGTGGCGCTTCCACTACACACACCAGGACGTGACAGTGATGGGCGTGGAGCTCCAGGAGCCCGAGATGGTCCTCCCACAGGGCCAGACCGTCCGCATCTACCTGCGGTCCGCGGACGTCGTCCACGGCTTCTACGTCCCGGCGTTCGACTTCAGCCGGTACGCGCAACCCGGCGTCACGAACAAGTTCACCTTGAACCTCCACGCGCTGGGCACCTTCCGAGGCCAGTGCACGAATTTCTGCGGCCTGTACCACTCCTTGATGCGTTTCCGGGTGAGGGTCGTGAAGCCCGCGCAGTTCACCGCCTGGCTGCGCACCCACCGCTCGTCGACACCGAGCACCCCCATCGCGACAGCCCGCAAGCACGAGCTCGGGAGCGCGGCGGCGACGCACAGCCCTGCACTTGGAGGCTCCCGGGGTTCCGCAACGCTCAGCGCATCGACAGGGGGCACAGTCTCGTGACCGACGTCATCGTCCCGCAGGTCCTCGGCGGCGAGTACGCCCCCGTCCACGAGGAGCACGGCCCGAGCGGCCTCATGAAGTGGATCACGACGACCGACCACAAGGTGATCGGGCTCAGCTACATGATCACCTCGATCGTGCTCTTCTACATCGCAGGCCTGCTCGCCATGGGCATCCGGGTGCAGCTCGTCACACCTCACGGCACCTTCATCTCGTTCCAGCAGTACAACGAGCTGTTCACGATGCACGGCAGCATCATGCTGTACCTGTTCGCCGGGCCCTTCGCCTTCGGCGGCCTTGCGAACTACATCGTCCCGCTCCAGATCGGCGCCCCGGACATGGCGTTCCCGAGGCTGAACGCGCTCAGCTACTGGCTCTACCTCGGCGGCTCGATCATGATGCTGATGGGCTTTCTGGTCGCCGGAGGCGCCGCGGACTTCGGCTGGGTCGCCTACGCGCCGCTGTCGACGTCGACCTACACCCCGGGGATGGGCCAGGACCTGTGGATCATGGCACTGGTGCTGACCGGGTTCTCCGCGATCTTCACCGCGGTGAACCTCGTCTCGACGATCTTCTACCTGCGCGCCCCGGGCATGACGATGTTCCGGATGCCGATCTTCACCTGGAACATGATGGTGACGGGCATCCTCATCCTCATCGCGTTCCCGGTGCTCACCGCCGCGTTGGTCATGCTGTTCTGCGACCGTCACTTCGGGACGAAGATCTACGCGGTCACCGGATGCCATACGGTCACGGGCGCGCTGGACCTGCACGCGTGCGGCTCCGCCGTGCTCTGGCAGAACCTGTTCTGGTTCTTCGGCCACCCGGAGGTCTACATCCTCGCCCTCCCCTTCTTCGGCATCGCGACCGAGATCCTCCCGGTCTTCTCGCGCAAGCCGGTCTTCGGCTACAAGGGGATGGTCTTCGCGACGATGGCCATCGCCGCCCTGTCGACCGGCGTGTGGGCCCACCACATGTTCACCACCGGCACGGTGCTCCTGCCGTTCTTCTCGCTCATGAGCCTCCTCATCGCCGTGCCGACCGGCATCAAGTTCTTCAACTGGATCGGCACGATGTGGAGGGGTGAGATCGTCTACACGACGCCCATGCTGATGTCGATCGGGTTCCTCTTCGCCTTCTTGATGGGTGGCGTCACGGGCGTGATGCTCGCCTCACCGCCAATCGATTTCTTCGTGCACACAACCTATTTCGTCGTCGCACACTTCCACCAGGTGCTGTTCGGCACCGCGGTGTTCGCGGGCTTCGCCGGCTTCTACTACTGGTACCCGAAGATGTTCGGACGGATGCTGAACGACCGGCTCGGCAAGGTCCACTTCTGGCTGCTGTTCGTGGGCTTCTGGGTGACGTTCATGCCGATGTACGTCCTCGGGCTGCGCGGCATGCCCCGCCGCGTGGCGAGCTACCCGGCCGGGCTCGGCTGGCAGTCGTGGAACGTGGCGTCGACGATCGGCGCCTTCATGATCGCCATCTCCTTCGTGGTCATGCTGGTGAACGTCTGGGTGTCCTGGCGCTACCCGGTCCCCGCCGGCGACAACCCCTGGGACGGCCACACGCTCGAGTGGTTCACGACGTCGCCGCCCCCTCACCACAACTACACGCACCTTCCCCAGATCCGCTCGGAACGGCCGACGTGGGACTACAACCACCCGGATGCGCCCGCGATCCGCCTCGGCCACGGCGGTGGGGCAGGACCTGGCCCGAACGGCCATGGCCCCTACGGCGGCAACGGCGGGGCACCGCCTGGCCACGGTGACGGTGCGGCAGGCATCGCCCAGGAGCTGCCAGCGCCGTGAAGGTCGAGTCCTCCTTCCTGCTCGGCGTCGGGATGATCTTCGGCATCATCGCGATCTGCTACTGGTTCACCTCGTACGAGGACGGGGGGACCATGATGCTCGTCGGCGTCACCGCGCTCGGCTTCGTCCCCGGCAGCTACTACTACTTCTGGCACCGGCGGTTCCGGGGCAGCAAGTACTTCTTCTGGGGGAAGACCGACCGGGTGGTCGGCACACGTCCCGAGGACCGTTCGGACGCGACGATCGCCGACGGCGCCGGCGTGGTCAGCTCCTTCCCCGGTTCGAGCGTCTGGCCGTTCGTGTTCGGCGTCGGCGCCTTCACCTTCCTCCTCGCCTTCGTCTTCGGCGTGTGGCTCGCGCTCGTGGGCATCTCGGTGATCCTCACGGCGGTCATCGGCTTCACCGCAGAGAGCCGCCGCGGCGGCCGCCACTGACCCACGCAGCGGAAGACCCTCTACTCCCACTCGGCCCGTGGCAGGGCTCTTCGTGAAGACCCTCTACTCCCACTCGGCCCGTCGCAGGGCGCGGATGATCTCGTCCAGCCGCGCGGCCGCCAGCCCGATCAGGTCCGCCGCGGGCGTGCCCTCGACCAGCTGCTCAGCCGAGCTGAGGGCGAGGCCCACCGCGAAGAGCTGACGGACCAGGTCGTCGGCAGGCCCGGGCGGGATCTGGTCCGCCCACGCACCCGTCACGACCGGTGAGCGGTCGTCGAGACGCCACAAGGAAGGTCCCGAACCGGCCATGGGCCGCCCGGGCCTCCTGTCCGCAGGAGGCCTGCCGGCCTCATCGGGCGCCACGGAGCCCCCTGGTCCGCCCCGCACACTGCAGCGCGCGCGGCCCCGCACGTCCCCGCCAAGCACCACCCCCAACGCCGTCTCCCGGCAACACTTCGTCCATCGTCCAGCCTCGTCGATGAGCACGCGTGCCGCCGAGGGCAAGGGCGACGGAGGTCCACCAGGGTCAGGGGTGGAGGGGCGACGGCCCCGGTGAGAGGATAACCGCTCCCTTTCGTGCGGCCAAGCGCACGCTCGTCTTGGTCTGTCCTTGCCGCTCCCTACAGCCGCAGGCCGAGGTTCACCACCGCGTCGGCGACGGCACGGATCGTGGCCCGGTGGCTGCGAGCGTACGCGCGGAGCCGGTCGAAGGCCCGGTCGACCGAGATGCCGTCGTGGGCCGCAAGAATGCCCTTGGCCTGCTCGATCACCACCCGATTGTCCAACGCCCGCTGGAGCTGCTCGTTGACACGGCGCGCCTGTTGGAGCCGCGACGCGTTGACGAGATAGCCCGTCGCCATGTCCGCCAGCACCTGGGCGCGCTCCAGCTCCGCCGCCGACCACCGATGCACCGCGGTGTCGTACAGGTTCAGCGCCCCGAGCGCCTGGTGGCCGTCATGGCAGGGGATCCCGGCAAGCGCCACGACCCCCGCCTCCAGGGCTGCGATCCTCAGCTCCGGCCACCGCTCGGGCTCGCCGCGAAGATCGCTGACGGTGACCGGCTCCTCGGTCCGGAAGGCGTCGACGCAGGGGCCCTGCTGGAGCCGTTCCTGGACCACCTCGATCTCGCTCGCGACATCGTTGAGCGAGACCACATGGCGCATCGTGCCGTCCTGGGCGAGCGACACGCTGGCGCTCACCAGGCCGAGGACCTGGACGACCTGCTCGGCCAGGTCGTAGAGGACGTCGGTGATCTCGTAGCCTCGGGCGAGCGTCCGGGCGAACGCCGACAGCGCTGCGGTCAGCGGGTCGGCTGTCGCCACGTGGTCTTCACCCGGGCCCCGGGGCTACCTGGTGACGCGCCGCACGCCCGGCTCGTCGGTGGGCGCGGTGGTCGCCGATGCGCCGACCGGCTCGGGCTCGAGCTCGATGCGCAGCGGGACCGGCTCCGGCTCCAGCTCGAGCTGCTCGTCACCCGGCCGTGGCTCCGCCGGGACGGCCACGTACTCACCCTCCGGGGTCCGCGACACGATCATGGCCCGCTTGCGCTGCACCGCCCCCGGCACGCGCTGCATCTCGATGCAGACCCTCCAGGTGACCAGTCCCGCGAGGATCGGCGCCACCACCACCGCGATCCTGAAGAACCACAGCACCGCGTTCAGCGAGAGGTGGAAGTAGTTCGCCAGCACGTCGGTGGAGCTCGCGGCGAAGACGGTGAAGAGGAGCGCGATCATCGCTGCGCCCGCCGCGGTCCGCTTGGGTCGGTCACGGGGGCGGTCGAGAAGGTTGTGGATCTCGTAGTCGCCCGTGAAGCGCCGCTCGATCATCGGCCACGCGAGGCAGATGTTGAAGATGAGCCCCGGGAAGACGACCGCCGGCAGGAACACCTCCCAGGGGATCGTGTGCCCCCAGGCCGTGAACTCCCAGGAGGGCATGATGCGCAATGCGCCGTCGAGGAACCCCATGTACCAGTCGGGCTGGACGGCGTAGGAGATCTTGGTCGGCTCGTACGGCCCGAATTGCCAGATGGGGTTGATCTGTGCGAAGCCGCCGAGCACGCCGAGGACACCGGTGACCATGAGCATGAAGCCGGTCGTCTTCGCGGCGAACTGCGGGAAGAGCGGCGAGCCGACGACGTTGTGCTCCGTCCGGCCCCGTCCGGGGAACTGGGTGTGCTTCTGGCGGACGAGCAGGCCGAGGTGCGCGCCGATGAGCCCGATGATGATGAGCGGCAGGATCAGCACATGGACGATGTAGAAGCGCTCCAAGATGATGTGCCCCGGATAGGCGCCCCCGAAGAGGAAGAACGCAAGGTAGGTGCCGACGAAGGGGATCGAGAGAAGGATCGAGTACGCGATCCGGATGCCGGTGCCCGAGATGAGGTCGTCGGGGAGCGAGTAGCCGATGAAGCCGTTCAGGATCGCGAGGATGAGGAGCGTGATCCCGATGGTCCAGTTCAGCTCGCGCGGCTTTCGGAAGGCGCCGGTGAAGAAGATCCGGGCCATGTGGACCACGATCGAGCCGACGAAGACGTCCGCAGCCCAGTGGTGGACCTGGCGCATGAGCAGCCCGGCGCGCACCGCGAAGGAGATGTCGATCGTCGACTCGTAGGCTTCGGACATGCGCTGGCCGTCGAGCGGCTTGTAGACGCCGTGGTAGACGACCTGGGCGCTCGAGGGCACGTAGTACAAGGTGAGGAAGATCCCGGTCGCGACGAGCACGACGAAGGAGTAGAGCGCGATCTCGCCGAGCATGAAGGACCAGTGGTCCGGGAAGATCTTGTCGAGCAGGGAGCGCCCGCCCTTGGCGATGCCGACCCGCTCGTCGAGCTCGTTGATCGCCTGCTGGACGCGGCCGTAGGGGCCGAGCTTGCGCCTCGCCTCTCGGCGGGTGCGCGGCTGGGAGTCGGTCAGCGCCATCGGGTCGTCTCCGTCGGGTCGTCCGCTGGGCCGGTCATGTGGCGCTCGCCTTCCCGTTGCCCTCTGTGGTGCGCTCCCAGAAGCCGGGGCCGACCGGCTGGTCGAAACCCTCCCTGGCGCGCAGGAACCCTTCGGAGTCGACGTAGATCGGCAGCTGCGGGAGGGGTCGGGGAGCGGGGCCGAACACCGGGAACGCGCCGTCGCGCACGTCGAACATGGACTGGTGGCACGGGCAGACGAGCAGCTCGAGCTCCTGCTCGTACAGGCCGACGGGACAGCCGAGGTGGGTGCAGACCTTCGAGTAGCAGACGTAGCCGTCGGGCGACCAGTCGCCGCGTCCTTTCATCGTGACGAGCGTGGTCGACTGGACGCGGATGAGCACCGCCTGGTCGACGGCCTGGGCTGTCAGTGTCGACTCCTTGCCCTCCGGGAAGACCGTGAGCAGGCCGCCTACCTGCATGTCTGTGCGGTGGACCGGCTTGCCGTAGTAGTCGACGAGGAGCGACCCCTTCTTCCAGTTCGTCTTGAACAGGGTCGACCCCGGCTTCGGACCGAGGGAGCGCAACAGCGGGAAGGCCGCCACGATGCCGAAGATCCCGAGCCCCGTCGCGAGGAGGCCGCCGAGGAGCTTGCGGCGCTTGACGACGATGCCCGTGCGCTCCACGAGCGCGGCCGCCATCGCCTGGCGATCGCGTGCGCTGGACTCGAGCGGGTGGCGCTCCTCGACGAAGGGCCCCTGGGGCATGAGGTACTTGCCCCACGCCGTGAGCCCGAAGCCGAGGAAGAAGAGCCCGACGAAGAGCGTCCCGGCGAGGACCTGGGTGTCCGCGTTCTCGACGAACGCGCCCCCGAAGGCGGCGACCCCCGCGATGCCGACGAGGAAGCACAGGCCGACGATCGCCTCCACACGTCGCGGGTGGCGCGCCGCGTCGGCCAGGTGAGGGTCGTCGGCGCGCACCGCAGGCAGGAGCGCGACCGCCGCGCGGTGCCCGTCCCGTGTCCCGCCGCCCGCGCCGCCTGCGCCGCCCGCGGTCACGGAGTCATCTTCGTCGCCGGCGGCGCGGGGCTCCTCCGGCTCGCTCATCTCCTCACCTCCTCGCTGCGTGTCACTTCGCGCGCTCACCGATCCAGAAGCCCACCAGCACGAGCCCCCCGACGCCGAAGAGCAGCCCCACGAACCCCTCTGCCACCGGCCCGACGCCGCCCAGGCCGAAGCCGCCGGCGTTCGTGGGGTGCTGGATCTTCTCGGTGACGTAGGCCACGATGTCGCGCACCTGGGCGTCGGACAGGTTCCCCGTGAAGCGCGGCATGTTGCCGGGCCCGGTGCGGAGGGCCTCGGCCACCTGCTGGGGGCTCGCGGCGTGCAGGGACGGGGCGTAGGTGCCGTAGGCGAGCGCGTCGCCGGCACCGGTGATGGTGTGGCAGGCGGCGCAGTTCAGCGCGAAGAGTGTCGCCCCCTCCCGGAGGTTCGCGCCCTTCAGGTTCACCTCGGGGATGTACGGCGCCGAGGGTGTGAGCGAGTTGACCCAGGCGGCGACCTCCTCGGCCTGCCGTTTCGTGAGGCGGGGCGGCTTCTCTGTGGCCTGGACCTGCAGCGGGGTCGCCGCCGGCATGCGCCCGGTGGTGATCCAGAAGTCGACCGTCGCAGGGCCCACGCCGCGCAGGGAGGGCGCGGCGGCGCTCCCCTGGGCTGTCGCCAGATGGCAGCTCGAGCAGTTCTCCTCGAAGAGCTTGTGCCCCGCGGCGATGTAGGAGGCCGGTGGAAGTCGGTAGACGATGGCGTTGTCGCCGTACTGCACCACCTCGCCGTGCGAGCACACGAGGTACCTCGGTGTGCTGTTCTGCGGAGAGCCGCTGTCCTTCGGGGATCGGTAGCCGATCCGCTCGGCGTCCCTGGTGCACGCTGTCGCGTGCGGTGTCACGCGCGGCTTTGTGTTGACGAAGATGGTGGCACCGGGTGTCGGGAGGACGTGGTGGCCTGTGCGCGGCGGGGGCTTCGACGCCTGTGCGCCCGTCGGCGTCCGTGTGCCGGGTCCCTTCGCGCCGCGCAGATGGTGCGCCCGGTGCGAACCGGACTTCGAGGCGGCCTGGGCGCCCGAGGGGAGGGAGAGCGCGCTCCACAACCCGACCGCGAGCAGCAGCGCGCCGGGCAGCGCGAACCGGCTCCTCGCCAATCGGCGGGCCACCCGGATCACGCGGTGGCTCCCCCGAGAGGAGCCCCTACTTCAAGAGGAAGAGGCAACTGTACAGTCCGATCCACACGATGTCGACGAAGTGCCAGTAGTAGCTCACGCCCTGGAAGACGGCGAGCTCGCCGGGGTCGCCCGCAGGGCCCTTCATCCGGCCGAGCAGGAACACCATGGCCACGAGCCCGATGAAGACGTGGAGGCCGTGGAGGCCCGACATGATGTAGAAGAGCGACCCGTAGGCGTTCGTGTTCCACCTGGTGGTCTGGGTGACCCACTCGTAGAACTGGTTGCCGAGGAACATGAGCCCGAGCACCATCGTCGCCGCGATCCACGTCCGCGCCCCGCGCCGGTCGAGCCGCTCCTCGAGGAACACCGCGTACTGCATCGTGAAGCTGGACGACACCAGGATCGCCGTGAAGATGCCGGCCTGCACCACGTCGAGATGGGTCCCCACCGGCGGCCAGGGGTGAT
Organism: Actinomycetes bacterium; assembly: GCA_021801615.1. Lineage (GTDB taxonomy): Bacteria > Actinomycetota > Acidimicrobiia > Acidimicrobiales > RAAP-2 > JAJYVT01. The sequence continues at coordinate 18,132 of JAJYXS010000099.1, read as the reverse complement.
CGTTCGCCCTGATGGTGAAGAACGCGGCGAACAGGCCGCTGAAGAACATGAGCTCGGAGCCGAGCCAGATCATGACGCCGACCGCGAGCATCGGCGGTCGGTCGTGCACGATCCGTGCGGGCTTGCCCGGCTGCGGCACCGAGATGGCCTGGCTCACGGGCCTATTTCCTAGCCGACCCCGCTGCCGCGGCGCCAACTCCCTGCGCAGCCGGCCGGAGCGTCGCGAGGTCTCCTCCGCCGGGCCGACGAGGGGGTCCCGGGCCGGATCCCCAGGCCCGCAGCTCGTCCCCGGCCACGGCCGGCACCTCGGTCAGCCGATGACCAGGCCTTCTGGGAGGTCTCGTTCGTGGACGACCGCCAGCCGGCGGGTCGGGCGCGTGAGCGCGACGTAGAGCGCCCGGTAGCCGGCGGTCGTCGGCCGAGACGGGCGCCGGGCGTGGTCACCGTCTCCGTCGCCGTCCCTGCGCTCTCCGGCCGTGCCGCCGCCGGCCGCGATGGCCGCGGGCTCGACCACGACCACCGCGTCGAACTCGAGACCGTGGGAGTCGGCCGCGGGCAGGACCACGAGCGCCGCGGCGAGCCCCGGACCCTCGGGACGCCTCGGGTCGACGGGGCCGAGCGCCGCGGCGTCGAGCGCCCGGGTCACCTCGCCGATCATCTCCTCGGGGACAAGGACGGCGACCCGCCCGCCCTCGGCTGCGGCGAGCTCGGAGGCGGCGACCTCGGCCGTGCGCCCCGCGACCCGCCCAGGCTCGGCCCGCCAGGCCGTCGGTGCGACCCCCGAGCGGCGCACCGAGCTGGGCGCGCGCACGCCCGGCGCGGCGAGGGCGAGCACGCCCGCCGCCACCGCCATCACCTCGGCAGGGGTGCGGTAGCTCACCGAGAGCTCGGCGATCCGCGCGCGACGGGCCGGGCTCAGGTGCCGCTCCACCTCCTCCCAGCCGTGGGGCGCCCAAGGGCCGGTCGCCTGTGCGAGGTCGCCGACGACGGTCATGGACCCCGAGATCGACCGTCGGGCGAGCATCCGCAGCTGCATCGGCGAGAGGTCCTGGGCTTCGTCCACGACGATGTGGCCGAAGGCTCGCACCTCCTCTTCTGGCACGTCCCCGTTCCGCTCGGGAAGCGGGCTCGGTTCGAGGCCGGCCGGCCAGAAGCCGAGCTCGCCGCGCAGCGCGTCGGCTCGCTCCGGAGTCGGACGCGGACGCTGGCGCCGGCGGCGGGGACCGAGGAGCGCGCGCGCCTCGTCCACGAGCGGCGCATCGGCGGCGGTCCAGGGCACCTGGTCGAGCGACGCGCTGCGCGGTCGGTGCAGCGAGGCCAGCTCTGCGCTCGACAGGACACCGGCGCCCGCGGCGGCAAGCAGCGGGCGGGCGCCGAAGAGGTCGTGGATCAGCTCGTGCGCCGACAGTCGCGGCCACATCCGGTCGAGCGCGTCGGCGACGACGGGGTTCCTTCGGATCCGGCGCCGCAGCTCCGCGGCGTCGGCCTCGGCCGGCCCTGTGGCACCGGTGGCCGTCGATCCCCGGCCGCCCCTTTCCCTCGGCTCCCTCGGCTCGTCGGGGAGGGCGGGCAGCACGCGGCCTGCAGCGACGCCGCGCCGGCGCGCCCGGTCGTACTGCTCGGCGAGGCGCTGGAGGACCTGCTGTTCGACGAAGCGACGGCGCGCGTTGTGCGAGCCCGGGCGCCGTCGCGCGGCGGCGACGATCCGCTCGGACTCGGCGGCTGGGAGACGCAGCGTCGTCGACCCGAACGGCACCTCGAGGTCGTGCCGGAGGGCCCGCTGGCGCGTGCGCACCGCCTTCGCGACCACCTTCGCCATGCGGATGTCGCCCTTCAGCCGGGCGACCGAGGGCGCCTCGACGGCACGGACGCGGATCTCGGGGACCAGGCCGGCGACCGTCGACAGCGTCACCCCGCTCTCACCGAGCGACGGGAGGACCCGCTCGATGTAGCCGAGGAACAGCGGGTTCGGACCGACGACCAGGACGCCCTGGCGCTCCAAGGGAAAACGGTGCGTGTAGAGGAGGTAGGCGGCGCGGTGCAGCGCCACGGCCGTCTTGCCGGTCCCCGGCCCGCCCTGGACCATGAGGACCCCGCCCAGCGGCGAGCGGATGATCTCGTCCTGCTCGCGCTGGATCGTCGCGACGATGTCTCCCATCCGCCCGGTGCGCGCCTGGCCCAGCGCGGCGAGGAGGGCGCCGGGCCCGCCGAGGGAGATCCCCTCGGCCAGGCCCGCTCCCGTGCTCGCGCCGCTGCCGGGCGGGCCGCCCTCTGCGCCGTTGCCCTGCTGGGGAGCCCCGAGAAAGAAGTACTCGTCCTCCACCCCGGTGACGGTGCGCCCGCTCACCGCGAGGTGCCGGCGCCGCGCGAGCCCCTGGGGGTCGAGCCCGGTCGCCCGGTAGAAGGGCTCGGCGACCGGGGCGCGCCAGTCGACGACGAGCGGCTCGCGATCGGGCCCTGAGACGGCGAGCCGCCCGATGTGGAAGACCTCGCCCTGGAGCTGGCCCGCTTCGGGCACCCGGTCGATCCGCCCGAAGCACAGCGCCTGGTCGCCGATGTCGAGCTGCGCGAGGCGCGCAAGGCTCGTCCGAACCACGATGTCCCGCTCGGTGCGGGACTGGAAGGTGCCTCCGCGCCCGAGGTCGAGCACGGACTCGAGCATCCCGGCGGCTTCGGCGCGCATCGACTCGAGGCCCTCGTACGCCCTGTCCAGGAAGCGCTGCTCTTCCTGGACGTCCTGCTCGTGGGTCACGTCGTCGAAGTCCTCCCAGCCAGCCGAGCGAACGAACCAGTCTAGGTGGCCTTAGCCGCGTCGACGACGGGCCGGCGCGCGGTGGTGGGGGTCCCGGCCGACTGCGAAGATCTCAGTCATGCTGGCCACAGGCGACCCGGGCGGCTCCGACCCCCGAGCGGCCATGCCCCCCGTCCCTCCCCTCCTCCTCGCCTGCCGGCGCCGACCGGTGCCGCACACCCCTGTGTGGTTCATGCGCCAAGCGGGGCGCTCGCTCCCCGAGTACCGCGCGGCGCGCGGCTCGGGCGCGATCCTCGAGGCGATCTCCGACCCTGCGCTGGCCGCAGAGCTGACCCTCCAGCCGGTGCGCCGCTACGGGGTCGACGCGGCGATCCTCTTCTCCGACATCGTGGTGCCGCTCCACGCGATCGGCTTCGGCGTCACGGTGGAGCCCGGCCGCGGACCCGTCGTCGCCCAGCCGTTCACCTCGAGAGCGGACCTCGCACGCCTCCGCCCGTTCGTCCCCGAGGAGGATGCGCCCTACGTCGCGGAAGCAGCGGCGCTCGTGGTGCGCGAGCTCGGCCCCGGCGTGCCCCTCATCGGGTTCGCCGGCGCGCCGTTCACGGTGGCGAGCTACCTCGTGGAGGGCGGGCCCTCGCGCACCTTCGCGCGGGTGAAGGCGCTCATGCACTCGGACCCCGCCCTCTGGCACGCGCTCGTCGGGAGGCTGGCCGACATCGCGGCGGCATCCCTCGGCGCCCAGGTGCACGCCGGCGCCAGCGTCGTGCAGCTCTTCGACAGCTGGGCGGGCGTCCTCTCGCCGAGCGAGTACGAGCGGTTCGCACTGGCCGCCACGCGACGGGTCTTCGAGGCCGTCCGGGCGCTCGGGGTCCCCGGCATCGTCTTCGGCGTCGGGACCGGGGAGCTGTTGCCGCTCATGGCGCAGGCGGGCGCGCAGGTCGTCGGCGTGGACTGGCGCGTGCCCCTCGATGCGGCACGGCGGCGGGTGGGCCCCGACCACGCAGTCCAGGGGAACCTCGACCCCGCGGTCTGCCTCGCGCCGTGGGAGGTGGTCGCCGACGAGGCGCGCGACGTCCTGCGGCGGGCCGGGAGCGCTCCGGGGCACGTCTTCAACCTCGGGCACGGCGTGCTCCCCGAGACCGACCCCGGGGTACTCTGCGCGCTCGTGGAGCTCGTGCACGCCGAAGGCCGGGCAGGGACCACCCCGAGATGAAGGGCGCCGCGCAAGGCAAGGTTGGCGTGCTCGTGATGGCGCACGGCACCCCCGCCGACCCGTCGTCGATCGACGCCTTCTACACGAGGATCCGCCACGGCCGACCCCCCTCGCCAGCACAGCTCTCGGACCTCGTGCGCCGCTACGAGGCGGTCGGAGGCACCTCACCGCTCGCGGCGCGTACCGAGGCCCAGGTCGCCGGGATCGCAGCCGTCCTCGAGGACACCGAGCCCGGCAGGTACGTCGTGCGCTTCGGGGCCAAGCACACGGACCCCTTCATCGAGGACGCCGCCGCCGAGCTGGCGAGGACGGATGTCCGTCAGGTGGTCGGCGTCGTCCTCGCGCCGCACCGCGCGTCCCTGGGGTCCGACGAGTACCTCGAGCGCGCCGGGAAGGCGCTCGCGTCGAGCAGATCCGCGCCCCGCTTCGTGCGCGTGCTCCAGTGGTACGACACGCCCGGCTTCGCCGAGCTCATGGCCGAGCGGGTCTCTGCGGCGCTCGACGGGCTCGCTGCCTGCAGCGCCGGTGCCCGCAGGGACAGCACTCGCAGGACCGGCACCCGCAGGGACGGTGCCTGGGCCACGGTGCTCTTCACCGCCCACTCGCTCCCCGAGCGCGTGATCGCGGCGGGCGACCCCTACCCCGACCAGGTCCAGGCGTCGGCCGCCGCGGTGGCGAGCGTGGCCGGGCTCGGCGCGAGAGGCGCGTCCTGGGAGGTCGCCTGGCAGAGCGCCGGGCGCACGCCCGAACCGTGGATCGGTCCCGACCTCCTCGGGGCGCTCCGCAGGATCGGCGCCGAGGCACGAGACGGGCAGACCGGCGCGGCAGTCGTGGTCTGCCCGATCGGCTTCGTCGCCGACCATCTCGAGGTGCTCTACGACCTCGACGTCGAGGCGCGCGGGGTCGCCGAGGCGGAGGGGCTGGCGTTCGCCCGAACCGCGTCGCTGAACGACGACCCGCGCTTGTGCGCGGTCGTCGCGCGTGCGGTGCGCACCGCCGCAGATGGAGCCGGCAAGAGCCCGGCACCCAACGGCGCAACGGCGCCGGCGCCGCCTACCGAAAGGGCCGGTCGTTGAGCACGGGGGCGCCCGTGATCGCGGTCGTCGGCGGCGGCATCACCGGGCTCGCAGCGGCCTGGGAGCTGACCGGCGGCGCCACAGGGCCGGCGGCGGAGGGACCGTCGGTCGTGCTGCTCGAGTCGTCGACCAGGCTCGGGGGAAAGCTCGCGAGCGTGCAGCTGTGTGGGCGGGCCGTCGACGTCGGGCCGGACAGCTTCCTCGGGCGGCGCCCCGAAGCCACCCAGCTGTGCCGCGAGGTCGGCCTCGGAGACGAGCTCGTCCCGGTCGCCACGTCGGGCGCCTCGATCTGGGCGCGCGGCCGGCGCAGGCCCATCCCCGAGGGCCTCTACCTCGGCGTGCCGACGAAGCTCCTGCCCGTCGCGCGCTCGGGGATCCTCTCGGTCGGCGGGACGCTCCGGCTGGCCGCCGACATCCTCGTTCCCCGTCCGGACACGCGCGGACCGCTCGGCGACCGCGCGATCGGGCCGCTCGTCTCGCGCAAGCTCGGCCGCCAAGCCGTCGATCGGCTCGTCGATCCCCTCGTGGGCGGGATCCACGCCGGCGGCGTGGCCGACGCGAGCGCGGCCGCGCTCTTCCCCGCCCTGCTGACAGCGGCGCAGCGCCGCTCGAGCCTGATGCGCTCCCTCCGGCAGCTGCGCGCCCGGGGGGCCCATCTGGACGACCAACCCCTCTTCTGGGCGTTGCGCGGCGGGTTCGCGTCGCTCGTCGAGCGGCTGGCCGAGCGCCTGGGCGAGCGGGGCGCGGACGTCCGCCTGGCACAGCCGGTGGACAGGATGGGACGCGCCGGAGCCCGCTGGGTGCTGGAGGCCGGCGGCCGCCAGGTCACGGTCGACGGCGTCGTCATCGCCACCGGCACCGACCCTGCCGCCGCGCTGCTGGCGTCGCACGACCCCGAGGCCGCAGCGATCCTCCGGACGATCGACTACGCGTCGGTGGCCGTGGTCACCTTCGCGTTCCCGGCGGACGCGCTGCCCGACGACCTCTTCGGCACCGGGCTCCTCGTGCCCCACGGGACGCCCGTGCCCCGGAAGGCGGCACGGCAGCTGGGGCTGGCAGCCGGCGAGCCGTTCATGGTGACCGCGTGCACCTACCTGTGGGCGAAGTGGCCGCACCTCGACCTGCCCGGCATCCGCCTGCTGCGCGCGTCGGTCGGTCGGGCCGGGGACTCTCGCCACGAGACGATGACCGACGACGACCTGGTCCACCGCGTCGTCCAGGAGCTGACCGTGCTCCTGGACGCGGCCGGTGAGCCGGACGACGTGATCGTCTCGCGCGCGACGCGCGCGCTGCCCCAGTACCGCGTGCACCACCTGCTGCGCGTGGCGAGCGTGGAGGCCGCCGTGCGCCGCCTGGGAGGCGTCGCGATCGCAGGGGCGGCCTACCACGGCGTCGGCATCCCCGCATGCGTCGAGAGCGGCCGGCACGCCGCGAGCGACGTCGTCGCAGAGCTGAGCGGGACCGCCGGCGCGGCCAGGACCTGAAGGGCCGCATCCGCTCCCAGCGCCCGCTCCGCACGCTCCCAGCGCCCGCTCCGCACGCCGGGCCACACGCCCAAGCCCGTGGCAGCATGGATGGCCGTGCTGTCCGGCCTCGGCCGCGTCGTCGCGCCGTCGCTCGTCGGCGGGCTGCTCTTGGCCCTCTCCCTGCCGCCGTGGGGGTGGTGGCCGCTCGCCTTCGTCGGTGCCGGCGTCGTGTTCTGGCGCCTCGACGGGCTGCCATGGCGATCGCGCCTGCTCTCGGGCTGGGCGGCAGGCCTCGGCTGCTTCGTCCCGGGGCTGTGGTGGGCGGTGTCGTTCAACTGGTACGGGGCGGGCGTGCTCATGGTCGTCGAGGCGCTCTCGATGGCGTTCGCGGCGGTCGCCTCGACGCCGGCGAGCTGGCGGGTCCCGTCGTTCGTCGGGGCCTTCACGCTCGCCGAAGCGTTGCGGGTGTCCTGGCCCTTCGGCGGGTTGCCGCTCGGGGGTCTCTTCCTCGGGCAGGCGACCGGACCGCTGCTCGACGTCGTGCGTCTCGGCGGGCCGCTGCTGCTGACCGCCCTCGTCTGGCTCGGAGGTGCGGGGCTCGCGAGGCTCGCGTGCGCGGCGGCGAGCAGCCGGTCGGCCGCCGGCGGAGCGGGTCGTCGCCTGCGCCAGCCGGGGCTGCGCGGCTGGCCGCACGAGGGGAAAGCAGGCCGGGGGACCTCGATCGTGGTCGGCCTCACCTCGCTCCTGCTCGTCGCCGTGACCGGCGCCGGCGCGCTGTTCGCGCCGAACGGGGGCGCGTCGGTCGGCACGCGCACGGTGGCGCTCGTCCAGGGCGGTGGTCGGCGTGGGGTGAGCCAGCTCCAGGTCGCGCCCTCGAGCGTCCTTGCGGCGCAGGTCGCGGCGTCCAGGCAGCTCCTGGCAGGCGCCGACGCTCCTTCCCTCGTCGTGTGGCCCGAGGACGTGGTCAGGGTCGGCGCACGCCTCTCTGGCACCCCGGCCGCGGCGTACCTCTCGTCGCTCGCTCGTCGCCTCCGCACGACGCTGATCGCAGGCGTGACCGAGGTGGTCTCCGCCAAGGCCTTCCGGAACGAGGCGGTCGCCTGGGGCCCGAACGGCCGGGTCGTGGGCGTCTACGAGAAGGTCCACCGCGTGCCCTTCGGAGAGTACGTGCCCGACAGGGCGTTCTTCTCCCACTTCGCCGACCTCTCGGAGGTCCCCCGCAACGCGATCCCCGGCCGCGGGACCGGCGAGCTCACGACGCCGTCGGGCCGGCTCGGGCTCATGCTCTCCTACGAGGTGTTCTTCGCGACACGCGGCCGCTCGGCCACGCGCGCGGGCGCGCAGCTCCTCGTGGTGCCGACGAACACCTCGTCGTACGCGTCGACCCAGGTCCCCAGCCTCGAGGTGGCAGCGGACCGACTGCAGGCCGTAGAGGAGGGGCGCGACCTCGTCCAGGCCGCGCCGACGGGCTTCTCGACCGTGGTGAGCGCGACTGGCGTGGTGCGGGAGCGCTCCGCGCTCGGGCGGCGCCAGGTGCTGCGCGCGACGGTCGAGCTTCACGCCGGCCGCACGCTCTACGAACGGCTCGGCGGCCTGCCCGTCCTCGTGCTCGCAGGGATCTGCCTCGCGCTGGGGGTCGTCTTCGCGTCCTTCGACGTGCGCTGGCGCCAGGAGCGCCGGCGGCCCTGGCGCGCCCGGCCCTGGCGCGCCCGGCGATGGAGGCCCGTCACATCGCGTCTCGGCTCGCTCGGGCGCTAGCAGCCATCAGCGAGCCCACCAAGGGGAGGCAAGGGGGCTTCAGGGGAGGAAGAGCAGCGTGGCGTGGTGCGCGAAGGAGGTCAGCGGCCCCGGCCAGAAGCCGAACACCACGGAGACCGCCAGGCACAGCCCGATCGCCAGCGCGCCGAGCCGCGGGACTCGAACCACGTCGGATGGCGGCACCTCCTCGGCGCCCGTCGTCGCTCCCGCTCCCCCTTGAAGCTCGCCCAACTCGAGGGAGGTGACCGGCACAGGCCCTCTCGCGAGCGCGAGCGTCATCGGGTCCTCGTCCAAGAGCAGCTCGGCGTTCAAGCGGTCGAGCGCGACGGCGGTCCGCTCGGCGCCTGCCCACAGCGGGCGCTCGGCAGGCGCTGCCGGTGCCGGCCCCTCTGCGCGCGCCACCACCGTGCGCGCCGGCACCGGGAATGCCGGCTCGGGAAGGGTCGGCTCGGGCTCCGGCGCCGCCCGAGGGGCTCCCAGCGGCACCAAGTCCTCCGCCGGAGCCTCGACCCCGGGCACGCTGCCTGGAGCAGGCGGCGGCGTGTACATGAGCACGGCCACGCGCAGGTAGAAGAAGGCGGCCACGGCCGCAGAGATCATCGCGATGACCGCGAGCGGCACGGCGTGGTCCACTGCGGCCAGCACGACCTGGAGCTTCGCCCACAGCCCGGTGGTGAACGGCGCTCCAGCCTGCGCGAGGAGGAGCACCGCGAAGGACAGCGCGAGCAGCGGTTGGCGGCTCGCGAGCCCGCGGTAGGAGGCGATGTCGTGGGTCGCGTCCCCGCGCCGTCCGAGGATCGTCACGACGGCGAAGCTTCCGATCACCATGAACGTGTAGGCGAACAGGTAGTAGAGGGCCGCGCTCACCCCGCGCGCCGAGGCCGCCTCGAGCCCGAGCAGCACGAACCCGGCGTGGTTGATCGAGGAGTAGGCGAGCATGCGCTTCACGTCTCGCTGGACCAGCGCGAGCCCCGCTCCCAGGAGCAGCGTCACGATCGCGATCGCGTAGACGATCGGCTGCCAGTCCGTCCGCAGCAGCCCGAAGGAGGAGATGAACACCCTGAGGAAGGCCGCGAAAGCCCCCGCCTTGGCCACGGCGGCCATGAACCCGGTCACAGGAGACGGCGCGCCCTGGTAGACGTCGGGCGTCCACATGTGGAACGGCACCGCCGCCACCTTGAACGAGAACCCCACGACGAGCAGGGACATCCCCGCGAGGAGGAGCCCGTCGGCGGCGAGCACGTTCTTCGAGAGGAACCCGGCGATCTGGGCGAGGTTCGACGTCCCGGTCGCGCCGTAGACGAGCGCGATGCCGTAGACGAACACCGCCGAGGAGAACGAGCCGAGAATGAAGTACTTGAGGGCGGCCTCTCCCGACGCCGCACGCCGGTGGTTGAAGGCAGCGAGCACGTAGAGCGAGATCGAGAGGATCTCGAGGCCGAGGAAGACGACGATGAGGTCGTTGGCCGACGCCATGATCATCGCGCCGGTCGCCGACACCATCGCAAGGACGTGGAACTCCACGCCGTCGACCCCCTCGCGCCGCAGGTAGCCGTCGGCGACGAGGGCGGTGAGGAACATCGCGCTGGAGACGAGCACGTTCACGAGGGCGCTGAAGCCGTCGACGACCACGGCGTGGTCGACAGCAGTGAACGCGCCGTGGCTGGTCACGTCCGCCCACTGCCACAAGGACACGCCGAGGGCGGCGCCCGACACCGCGACCGTGGCGAGCGTCGCGACCCAGGCGCGCACCTGGCGCACGACGAGCGAGCCGACCGCCAGCAGCAGGACCGCGCCCCCGAGCATCACGATCTCCGGGATGACGGCGAGGTAGCGGATGTGAGGGGTCGCGATCGTCGCGAGGTGGGCGGCACGCACCGTGTGGCCGAAGGCGATCAGGCCGGCGCGGTGCCCACCGCCAGCAAGGCGCGCGCTGCGGTGGGGGGCGCGGGTCACGTGGAGGACCTCCTCGCCGGCGCGGCGTGCACCGCGACCTTGGCGCGGGCCACCGGGGGCTCGTGCGTGTGGGTCACGGCGTCGACGTGGGCGACGAGGCTGTTCACCGTGGGGGTGATCCGGTCGAGCACCGGCTGCGGGTAGACGCCGAGGAAGACGATGACGACGATCAGCGGCGCGATGACCACGCGCTCGGCCCAGCTCAGGTCGCGCGTGCGGGAGCTCGCGAGGTCGACCTTGCCGTGGAACACCTGCTGGTACGCCCACAGCAGGTAGATGGCGGCCAGGACGACGCCTGCGGTCGCGACGACCGCCCACCACCGATGCGTGAGGAACGTCCCGGACAGGACGAGGAACTCGCTCACGAACCCGTTCAGGCCCGGCAGTCCGATCGAGGCGAGCATCACCACCGTGAACACCCCTGCCATGACCGGCGCGGGCGCCTGGAGGCCGCGCAGCTCGCTCACCTGCCAGGTCTGGCGACGCTCGTAGATCCAGCCGATGAGCAGGAAGAGAGCGGCGGTGATGAGCCCGTGGTTCAGCATCAAAAGGACGCCTCCGGTCATCCCCTGGGACGTGAAGGCGAAGATCCCGAGCGCGACGAAGCCCATCTGCGCGAGCGACGAGTATGCGACGAGCCGCTTCAGGTCGCGCTGTGCGCACGCCACGATCGCGCCGTAGAGGATCCCGATCACCGCCAGGGTGAGCAGCAGCGGCGCGAGGTCGACCGACGGCTGCGGGAACAGGCGCAGGTCGAACTGCAAGATGCCGTAGGTGCCGAGCTTCGCGAGGACCGCGGCGAGCACCATGGACCCGCCGGTCGGCGCCTCGGCGTACGCGTCGGGCGACCAGGTGTGGAACGGGAAGAGCGGCGCCTTGACGGCGAACGCGGCGGTGAACGCGAGGAAGAGCAGGATGCCGCCGGCGCCCGAGAAGCGGGTGTGCTCGAGAGCCGGCAGGGAGAACGTGAGGACGCCCGTCTGGTGCTCGTGCGCGAAGGCGACCACGAGGATCCCCACGAGGAGGAACGCCGAGCCGAGGAAGGTGTAGACGAAGAATTTGACGGCGGCGTACGCGCGGCGCGCGTACCCCCAGCCGCTGATGATGAAGTACGACGGCACGAGCGTGAGCTCGAAGAAGAGGAAGAACAGGATCAGGTCGATCGAGACGAAGCTCCCGAGGCACGCGCACTCGAGCAGGAGCATCCACGCCACGAAGCTCCGCGCGTCGGTGCGCGTGCGCGCGCCGGCGAGCACGATCGGGAAGAGCACGGCCGCGAGCAGGACGAGGAACAGCGAGATCCCGTCGATCCCGAGGAACCAGTGCACCCCGAGACCGGTCGCCCAGGCGTGGTCCGAGACGAACTGGAAGCCGCCGGTCGTCGTGGCGAACAGCGCCGCCACCGCGACGGCGAGCCCGAGCGTGGCGAGGGAGACCGCGATCCCGAACCACTCGATCACCGCCCGCGGCAGGCCGCGCCATGCCCCGAGGACCACGACCCCGAGCGCGCCACCAGCGGGGAGCAGCACCAGCACCGTGAGGAACGGAAAGGCGTGGGTGGCCGTCACGACCACCACGTCCTCGAGAGCATGAACGCGAGGACGGCGGCCATGCCGACCACGATCCCGACCACGTAGTTGCGCACGAACCCGGTCTGGATGCGGCGCGTCCCGCTCCCGATCGACTGGACCAGGCGGCCCGTCCAGTTGACCGCGCCATCGAGGAGCCGGCCGTCCACCACCACGGCGCACGCACGGGCGATCGCCTGGCCCGGCCGGCCGATGAGCGTGTCGTAGAAGGCGTCCCAGTACCAGACGCGCTGGAGGAAGGTGGGCTCGAGCGCCGGGCGGTCCGCGCTCCGCCGCCACAGGACCCAGGCGACGTACGCGGCGACGACCGCGACGACGCCGTCCGCGACCGCGAGGCCGACCTGCTCGCCCACGCTCTCGTGCGCGGCGAACAGCCGGCTCCCGAACACCGGTCCGAGCCACTGGGCGAGGGTGCCGACGTGCACCCAGGGCAGGTCGACGGTGCCGGCGAACAGCGCGAAGAACGACAGCACGACGAGCGGTGCGCGCATGACCCAGGAAGGCTCGTGCGGGCGGCGGTGGGGCGGACGCCCGTCGGGCGCCTCCTCGGCCCAGCGCTCGCGCCCGGTGAAGGTGAGAAAGAAGATGCGGCTCATGTAGTACGAGGTGAAGAAGGCGGTGAGCAGGCCGAGGGCGTAGAGGACGAGCGTCTTCGCGTAGACGTTCGTGAGGATGTCGCCCTTGGCCCAGAAGCCCGAGAACGGCGGGATCGCGGCCAGCGCGAGCCACGCGGTGAGGAACGTCGCGTACGTCCAGGGCATGACGCGGCGCAACCCTCCCATCCGCTTCATGTCCTGCTCTGTCTCCATGCCGTGGATGACCGAGCCCGAGCCGAGGAAGAGCAGGCCCTTGTAGAAGGCGTGGCAGACCATGAGGAAGATCGCCGCGACGTAGGCGCCGCTCCCCACGGCGAGGACCATGTAGCCGATCTGGGAGATCGTGGAGAAGGCGAGCGCCTTCTTGATGTCCTGCTGCGCGCAGGCGATGGTCGCCGCGACGAACGCGGTCGCCCCTCCGATCGCGGCGATCACCCACATCGCGTCGGGGCTCAGCGCGAGGAGCGGGCTGACCCGGCACAGGAGGTAGACGCCCGCCGTCACCATCGTCGCGGCGTGGATGAGGGCGGAGACGGGCGTCGGGCCTTCCATCGCGTCAGGCAGCCAGTTGAACAGCGGGATCTGCGCGGACTTGCCGGTCGCCGCCAGGAAGAGCAGCAGCACCGCCGCGGTCACCGTCCCGCCCCCGACGAGCAGGTGCCGGTGGGCGAAGACGCCGAGATAGGTGAGAGTGCCGGTCTTCGAGAAGATGAGGAACATCGCGAGCAGGAAGCCCGCGTCGCCGATGCGGTTGTAGATGAACGCCTTCTTCCCCGCGGACGCCGCCGAGTCCCGCTGGAACCAGAAGGCGATGAGCCAGTACGAGCACACGCCCACGCCCTCCCACCCGACGAAGGTGACGAGGAGGTCGTTCGCCATGACCAGGACCAGCATCGAGAAGACGAAGGCGTTCATGTAGACGAAGAACTTCGTGAAGTCCCGGTCCCCCTTCATGTACCCGATCGAGTAGAGGTGGATGAGCATGCTCACGCCGGTGACGAACATGCACATCGTCATCGAGAGCGGGTCGAGCAGGATGGCCAGCTTCACGTGGAGACCGCCGACGGAGATCCAGTCGAAGAACGCGTGCCCGCTCGCGCCCGGTGCGCAGGTGTCCGAGCACGTGAGCGTCCGGGCGCCGGACGGCTGGTCGGCCAGCCCCACCAAGGTCACGCACGCCGCCACGAAGGACCCGGCCACGGTGGCCGTCCCGATCCACCCGGCGACCGGCTCGCCGACGCGGCGCCCGAAGAAGACGAGCACGACGAACCCGACGAGCGGGAGCAGCGGCATCAAGAAGGCGGCGTCCAGCACGGCTCAGCCCTTCATCCCGTGAAGGTCGTCCGCCGTGGCCGCCGCGCGCCGCCGGAAGATCGCGACGACCACGCCCAGGCCGACGACGACCTCAGCGGCGGCCACGACGAGGACGAAGAAGACGAGCGACTGCCCACCGATGTCCCCGAGCACCCGCGAGAACGTCACGAAGGTGAGGTTCGCGGCGTTGAGCATCAGCTCGACGCACATGAACATCACGAGGACGTTGCGGCGAACCATGACCCCGACGGCGCCGAGCGCGAACAGCACTGCGGCGAGCCCGAGGTACCACGCCGGCCCGATGCTCATCGGCTCACCTCCGCGGAGGCGGGGACACCTGCGGCCGGGCGCCTCGCAGCGTCCGCGCCGGCCGCGCCGTCCCCCTCGTCGCCGTCGCCCTGGCCGCCAGCGCTCGCACCGCCCTCGATCGGGCCGCCAGCACCCTGGCTGCCCTCGATCGGGGCGAGGGGAGCGGCACGGCCGTCCGCTGCAGGTTCCTCGTCCTCGGCGCGCGCCGGGCGGCGGGCGAGGACGACCGCGCCCACCACGGCGATGACCAGGAGCGCGGCGGTGATCTCGAACGCCCACAGGTAGGTGGTGAAGATCGACTTGCCCAAGTTGAAGGTGTCCGTGTGGCCTCCGGCGTTGACCCCTCCGGCCACGCGGTGCGCGCCGGTGACCCAGTTCGCCGTCGCGGAGAGCGCGAGCACCCCTGCGAGCGAGATGGCCGTGAGGACGACCGCGAGCGGCCGCTGGCCCCTGAGCGGCTCGGCTCGGACGTCTTCTTCCCGGTCGACGCCGAGGAACATGATGACGAAGAGGAAGAGCACGACGATCGCGCCGGCATAGACGATGACCTGCACCGCGGCGAGGAAGTACGCGTGCTGCTCGATGAACAGGACGGCGATCCCGAACAGGGTGAGGACGAGCGACAAGGCGGCGTGCACCGCGTTGCGCGAGACGATGACCCCGATGGCCCCCGACAGGACCACGACCGCGCAGATGCCGAAGGTGATGGCGTCGGGGACGGTCACCCCGAGCAGGACGTTCATTCGCGTCCCCCCTCGTCCTCCTCGGGACGGGCAACCCTGGCGGCGTGCCGCTCCTTCACGCGCTCGAGCGCCCGCTGCATCTTCGTGCGGTTGCGTCGAGCGGAGAGCTGGGCCCGCCACAGCCGGCCCCGCATGCCGCGGTGCTCGAAGGGGATGTCCTCGTCGAGGAGATGGGGCTCCAGCACCTCGCGAAGCGCCAGGGTGCCGGTGGCCGCGTCGTCCCGGTGGCCCGACTGCCCTCCCTCCGGCGCCCGCACGCCGTAGCCGAGCTCGCCGGACCACTGGACCTCGCCCTCGTAGGCGGCGCTCCCGTTCGGGGCAGCCGCGCGCATCCAGCCCGACGTGTGCTCGTCGTCGCCCTCTCGCCAGTCCTCCCACGGGAGCTTCTTCGGCCGTCCGTCGTCGCCGACGAGCAGTTCGCGCTTCGTGTAGATGGCGTCGGCCCGGTTCGTGAAGGAGAACTCGAACAGCTTGGACTCGGTGATCGCCTCGGTCGGGCAGGCCTCGACGCACAGGTCGCAGTGGATGCACCGCAGGTAGTTGATCTCGTAGACGTAGCCGTACCGCTCGCCCGGAGAGACGGGGTGGTCGGGCGGGTTGTCGAGCCCCCGGACGTAGATGCAGTCGGCAGGGCAGACGCCCGCGCACAGCTCGCAGCCGATGCACTTCTCCATGCCGTCCTCGTAGCGGTTCAGCACGTGACGGCCGTGGAGGCGGGGCTGCTTCGGCTGCTTCTCGTCGGGGTACTGGCGGGTCACCCTCGGTCGCGTCAGGTGCTCGAAGGTGAGCTTGAAGCCGCCGAAGAATTTGAGCTCCTCGCGGATGTCCGAGAGCACGCCCATTCAGCCCGCCCCTCCGCCGTCTCCGCGCCCTGCGTCCCCGCCACGCACGTCCCTGCCCTGCAGTTCTCTGCCTTGCAGTTCCCCGCCCCCCGCTCGTTCCCCCGCGCGCGCTATCGGGGCGGGAGCAAGGAGCGAGAGCGCGGGGCGCCGAGGTCGGGCCCCGACGGGCTCGAGGAGCGGACGGTGCTCGCCGCGCACCCTTCCGATCGAGAACGCGCGCACGAGGAGGCCGGCGACCAAGAGCGCGCCGACGATGACGCCCGCACCCCACCAGCCGTCGACGAGGAAGCCCGCGACCGCGAGCAGCCAGCCGAGGCTGAGCGGGATCAGGTACTTCCACCCCAATGCCATCAGCTGGTCGTAGCGGAGCCTCGGCAGCGCGGCACGCAGCCACACGTAGACGAAGAGGAAGACGAAGACCTTCGCGAGGAACCACACCGACGGGAACCAGACGTCGAAGGTCGGGATGTGCGGTACCGGGCCGTCGGGACCGCCGAGGAAGAGCGTGACGACGACCCCCGACATCGTGATCACGTTCATGAACTCCGCGAGGTAGAAGAGCGCGAAGCGGATCGAGGAGTACTCGGTGTGGAACCCGCCGACCAGCTCCTGCTCGGCCTCGGTGAGGTCGAAGGGGGGCCGCGTCAGCTCGGCGGTGATCGCGGTGAGGAAGAGGAAGAACGGGACGATCCCGAGGCGGATGATGTTCCAGTCCCAGAACGCCGGCGCCTGCGACTCCACGATCGCGCGCGTCGACAGCGACCCGGTCACGAGGACGACGGTGACGGTCGTGATCCCGAGCGCGGCTTCGTAGGAGATCATCTGCGCCGACGCCCGCACCGAGCCCAAGAGCGGGTACTTGGAGCCCGACGACCAGCCTGCGAGCATGACGCCGTAGACGGCGATCGAGGACATCGCGAGCACGACGAGGATCCCGATCGTCGGGTCCGCGACCTGAAGCTCGAAGGTGTGCCCGGCGACGGTGACGATGCCACCCACCGGGATGACCGTGAAGATGAGCAGCGCGGGAACGAGCGACAGGTAGGGGGCGAGGCGGAAGACCACACGGTCTGCCTGTGCGGGCAGCAGGTCTTCCTTGAAGAAGAGCTTCGTACCGTCCGCGAGCGTCTGCAGGAGGCCCCACGGGCCGGCGCGGTTGGGCCCGATGCGGCTCTGCATGTCCGAGATGAGCTTGCGCTCGAACCAGATCATGAGCATGACCGAGACCAGGAGCACGACGAAGGCGACCAGCACCTTGATCACCACGACCACCCAGACGAACAAGCCGACCCCGTGCGAGTACAACGGGTCGCCGTGGGTCGTGAGGGCGTGGAGCGCGGCGAGCTGCGCGTAGTCGGCACCAGGCGAGCCGATCATCGGACCGACTCCAGCCGGACGTCGACGACGGCTGCAGCGGCGTCGACGAGCGTCGCCGCCACGTTGCGCGTGCCGTCCTGGGCGGGAAGGCCGAAGTCGACGGCCACCACGCCGCGCGGCACGGTCCCGTCGGGCTCGCAGGGCAGGGTGAGCTCACCGCGCGCCGAGCGCACCGTCACCGCGTCGCCGCCGCGGGCGCCGAGCCGGTCGAGGTCGTAGGGGTTCGCCCGGGCGGTCGCCGCGTGGACGAGCGGCACCAAGGACGCGGAGTGCGAGACCGCCGCACCGGAGTCGTAGAGGCGGCGCATGGAGACCAGCCGGAGCGAGTAGCTGTCCGCGGGCGCGACGTGCGGGGCTCGCAGGACGCCTGCCAGCTCCCGGAGGCCTGCACCAGGTGCAGGCGACGCGACGGGCGCGCCGCCGCCCTGCGGCACGAGGCGGGGCCGGTGCTCGTGCGCTGGCTCCTCCGCACCGGGTGGCTCGGCGAGCCCGGCTCGGGGTGGCGCGCCCTGACGTTCCACCGAGTCGACGCCAGGCGTCGCGATCGGGTCGATCGGCAGGATCCTGCGCCGGGCCGCCACGTCGGCGGCACGGTACGGGACGACCACGCCGTCATGGGCGTCGGGCGAACCGAGCACGTCCCCCGTCAGTCCTGCGAAGACAGGAGCGAGCCGCTCGATCTCGTCCCACACCTCGTCGGTCGACGCGAAGCCGAGGTCGGCCCCGAGCGCCGCGGCGAGCTCGGCCGCGATCATCCAGTCGGGCCACGCCTGGCCGGGCGGTACCAGCTTCTGGCCCAGCCGGCTCACCCGACCCTCCACGTTGACCGTGGTCCCGGGCCGCTCGTGCTCGATCGCGACCGGTAGCACCACGTCGGCCCAGTCCGCGACGCCGCCCGTGTGCCCGCTGACCGCGACCACGAGGTCGGCTGCGTCGAGCGCGCGCCGGGCCAGTGCGGCGTCGACGAAGTCGTCGGGCAGGTCCGAGCCCACCACGAGGAGCGCCCGGACCTGCTCACCGCCCGCGCCGTCACCGCCCGCGCCGTCACCGCCCGCGCCGTCCACCTCGCCCCCACCTGCGAGCGACCGCAGGACGCCTGCGGCGTCGAGTCCCCTTCGCTCGGGCACCTTCCCCCATGCCG